>NZ_JBSSCS010000014.1:0-65911 GCF_054060015.1 Thermostichus sp. MS-CIW-25 | reverse complement strand
GCATTGCTAATCACCCGACGGAGCGCCTGACAGACGTGGTTGGCTTTCAGCCCCGTTGCTGCCCTTACCGGCCGATAGACCAAGTGGTGCAGCTTGGCGGTGTTCCAGCAGTTCTTTTGTTTGGCGGTGCCGAGAATCTGGTTGCAAGCATTCGCAAAGCCCTGCAAAGTGCGGTCAATTTCTTGACGCAACTCTTGTGGGACTATCAGCTTGCAACGTACAGAGATAGTCTGGCTCATGGGCTTATTGTAGTTTATCCAGACTTTTGACCAGCAAACCTATATGGAGGAGGGCTTTCCTCCCGACACCAAGCCTGCGGCTATGGTGCGGGCCTCCAGCCCGAAAATTTGGTGAGCAGCAAAACTTCTAGCGGCTGATCTCAACCCTCAGCTGCCCTACTTACCTACTTATTCCCTGCTTGTCCAAGAAAATCTAAAAAAAATGCACCAGCGCACGCTGGCGCAAGAGGGTCAACTTTTACCGGTCAGACATCGACCTAGACAAGGGCAGGGATCCGAGATCCTCCCAAGGCCTCCACCAATGCCCGCACTTGAGCCACCATGGCCACTTCATCCTGGAGCCGGCTGACAGCTTTGCCCACCCCTACACCTGAAGCGCCGGCAGCAATGGCCAAGCGCACCGTTACCGTCGAGAGGCCGGAAGCGCAGATAACCGGTACCGAGACGACACGGCTAATTTCATAGGCGGCGGCCAGGGTGGGGGCAGCCTTCTCGATCAGGCCCAGGGATCCCCCGTGAACCGGCTCGGCACTGGTGCTGCCCTCGGTTTGGATGAGATCGGCTCCCAGATCCTCCAGTTTCTCGGCCAATTCTGCCTGTTGATTCAGAGGCAGAGTGTGGGGAACGGTTACCGACAAGAGCGTGCGGGGCAGAAGAGAGCGGGTTCGGCGGGTAAGGTCTAGGACTTCCGCTGCGGAGAAGATGCGGCCTGAAGGGTAGAAGCTGTCGTAATTGCCGATCTCGGCCATGTCTGCTCCTGCCTGTACGGCTGCGGCCAACTGCTGCGGCTCCACCGCCGACACACAGATGGGCAGATCGATCTGGGCGCGTACCCGCTGCACCAATTCGGGGCTGGCAGCGATATCCACCCAAGTGGCCCCTCCCTGTTGGGCGGCGCGGGTGATGCTCAGAACCGACTGCAGGTCGAAGTTTTGCAGACCGCTGATGATCTTGAGGGCCCGACGTTGGGCCAGAGCGTCGAAAAGAGCAGCGTGAGAGGCAGTGGTCATAGGCTCGTCAGCTTGTGGAAAGGCAGTCTAAGAGGAGTGAAAACAAATGGCTGCTAAAACTGGGCTTGGGGAAGCCTTTGCTCAGTCTAGAGGGTTTGCCTCAATCCCACAAGGGATCCCTCTTTACCCCATCATCCCAGTCCTTTTGGCTCACCACAATTCTTCAATAGATTCAATAGAATAGGGATCCCTTCTTGCAAGCCATCATGTATCGCTCTCCCTTCCCCTTCCTGGGCCTGCCTGAGCCGGATCCGGAGATGGCCCAAGCAATTCTCCTGCCCGTCCCCTACGAGGCCACCACCTCCTATGGCAAAGGCACCGCCAAAGGCCCTCAGGCGCTGTTGCAGGCTTCTGCCTATGTGGAGATCTACGACGAGGTACGGGATCGCCAGCCAGCTCTTCACCCCGACTTCTCGGAAGAGATCTCCCGCTACTGGACGGCCCCCCCGGTGGAGTTGGAAGGTCTGGGATCTTCCGCCCAGGAGCTGGCTATGGCCGAAATCCAGCGTCGCGCTGCCGAGTGGGTGAGACCGGGGCGGTTCCTGCTTTCCATCGGTGGGGAGCACTCCATCACCGGGCCGCTGATTGCTGCCCACCTGCCCCATTATCCGGAGCTGCACGTGCTGCAAATCGACGCTCACTGCGACCTGAGAGATAGCTACGAGGGATCCCGCTATTCCCATGCTTCTGCCATGGCCCGCGTGGTGGAGCAAGTGGGCAGCCGCCTCACCCAAGTGGGGATCCGCTCCATCTGCGCCGAAGACCGCCAGGCCATTCGCGAGCGCCGTCTGCACACCTTTTTTGCCCACAGCTTGCACACCAAGCCAGCCCAGGAGTGGATCCCAGAGGTGATTGCCACCTTGGGCCCCCAGGTTTACCTGACGGTGGATGTGGATGGGCTGGATCCCGCTGTTGTGCCAGCCACCGGTACCCCCGAACCTGGCGGCTTGGGCTGGTGGGAGACGGTGGAGCTGATCCGGGCGCTAGGACAGCAACGGCAAATCATCGGCGCCGATGTGGTCGAGCTGTCGGTCACGGGAGAACGGGAAACCGATCGCCGCAGCGCCTTCACGGTCGCCAAACTGGCCTATCAGATCTTGGCTGCGGCCTTGGGTTAAGCTCAAGAAGAGCTTGTCCGGCCATCCCCGGGGCACCTGTTCGAGTTCTTTAGGTTTTTGGGTAACACACCTGTGAAATCGGCCCACCCCCGTCGTCCTGCTTTTGAACTTCCCGCTTTGTCCTGGATTCCCTTGGTGGGTGGGGCATTGCTGCTGATCCTCTTGGCCACCTTGCTGCAGTGCTTGGTGGTGGTGCCTGCCGGCACACGGGCCGTGGTGTTCAACTCCCTGACGGGGCTGAAGCCGCAGCCGCTGGGAGAAGGGCTGCACCTCCTGCTGCCGCTGGTGGAAACGCCTATCTTCTACGACGTGCGCACCCAAACCTACACCATGGCCTCCCAACGCTCCGAAAACCAGGGGGATGATGCGTTGAAAGTGCTCAGCGCCGACGGCCAGCAGATCTCCCTCGATGTCTCGGTGCGCTTTCGCTTGGATCCCGACCAAGTGGCCCACCTGCACCAGACCATTGGCCCTTCCTACGTGGACAAAGTGATTCGCCCAGAGGTGCGGACGGTGGTGCGTAATGAACTGGCTTTGCACCGCGCCATCGCCGTTTTCTCGGAAGAACGCGAGCAGATCCAGGAAAATGTGGAGCGGCAGCTCTCCAGCATTTTTGCTGAGAATGACCTGATCTTGCAAAACGTGCTGCTGCGCAATGTCCGCTTCTCCGACCAATTCCAAACGGCCATCGAGCAAAAGCAAATTGCCGAGCAAGAGAAAGAGCGGGAACGCTTCCTCGTGGAAAAAGCAGAGCTGGAAAAACAACGATTGGTGATCCTGGCAGAAGGAGAAGCCCAAGCCATTCGGCTCCAGGGGGAAGCCCTGAAGCAAAACCCAGAAGTGGTGCAGTTGGACTACGCGCGCAAACTGGCGCCCGGCACCCGCGTGATCATCTCCCGACCGGATCCCTGGCAGCGGTAGCGGACAGCCCGTTGGCTCTGGGTTCTGCAAAAATCTATCCCAGAGCATTGTTGCCAATTGGAACGAGAATGGGGATAGAGATCCCCGGCCTGCTGACCTGACGATGCCCCTTGACGAGCAGCTCATCCACAGCCGCATTCAGGCCATCCGAGCCCAGATCCCAGACCATGTGGAGATCATGGCAGTGAGCAAAGGCTACAGTGCCGACCACATCCGCGCCGCCTATCGGGCTGGGATCCGCCACTTTGGGGAGAGTCGAGTGCAAGAGGCCGCCGTCAAACAAGGGCAACTGCAGGATCTGACCGGCATTGTTTGGCACTTAATTGGGCATCTGCAGACCAACAAAGTAAAACCAGCCCTTAAGCAATTTGCCTGGATCGACAGCGTCGATAGCTTGCGCCTGGCCAAGCTGATCAACCAAAAAGCCTGGGAGCTGCACCTCACCCCCAAGCTTTGCCTGCAGGTTAAATTGGCTCCGGATCCCAATAAGTTCGGCTGGCTCATCCCCGATCTGTTGCAGAGCCTCCCCGAACTGAACCAACTGCTGCAGGTGCAAATTGTGGGCCTGATGACCATTTTGCCTTTGGGCTTGAGCTCAGAGGCGGCCCTAGACCTGTTTCGCAAGCTGGCCGAACTGGCCGATTACATCCAGCGCAGCGGCTATGAACATCTGCAGGTGCACACCCTCTCCATGGGCATGTCCGACGATTACCCCCTGGCGGTGGCAGCAGGCTCTAACTTGATCCGACTGGGGCGTGCTTTGTTTGCCGACGCCGAGCGGAAATAGATGTGGCCTCTGTGAAGCTGTTAAATTGTGATTAAGTTTTGTGTAAAGCCGCGAACTCCGGAGTCGCCCTGCGGGGTACCTTCGGGGCGAGAGTTTGGCTTGGCTCGATCAAAAGCGGGGGGATCCCGCCCAGGATTTGCCCTATTGGGGAAATTTTGGGGAAATTTGCAATCATTTGCGTTACTTCCGTTAACGTGGGCTCAATCCAGACGGGGAGCAGAGTTCAATCCTGCCAAACAACGGCTTGGCAAGTGAGATGACATCTTCACTTCTTCTGGGTAAACTCTAGTCGTCGAATCAATGGGGTTTTGTTAACCTACGTTAGCCCCCACCTGCTTCGGCAGCTTCCTGAGCAAACCCTGTCTCAGCCTATTGAAAGACTTTGACCGAGAATAAAAGGACGCCCCCTAGCTTGAGTGAGCCACTCAGGATCCAATCAAGAGCCTGAATCCTACGCTCGCCGTAAACCCATGACCTGTAGTGAGGATGTGCATATGAATGTCAATGGAATCTGGAGCAGGGTAAGAGATTTTGTGGGTCTGAATGATCCCGTGGACGGCCTGGAGGAGTACTCTGAAATGGAAGGGCAGGATGATTACCAACTGCTCTACGAGGGACGCCGTTCCCAACCGGCTGCTCCCCCCGAAGAGGAGGAAGTGAGTACCCTTCCGCGAGGGCGGCGGCAACGGGGAGTGGAAGGGGGGGAGGGCTCTGCCGGTCGAGAAGAGTCGCGGGGCCATCGGCGCAGTCAGCATCGGGATCGCTCAGCAGGGGGCAGTATGGGGAGCAACGTGATTGGATTACCGGGCGTAAACCCACCCACCAGTGAAGTGGTGGTGATGGAGCCGCGCAGCTTCGATGAGATGGCTCAGGTTATCCAGTACCTACGGGAGCGCAAGACGGTGATCCTGAACTTGACCCTAATGGATCCCGCTGAGGCGCAGCGCTCTGTGGATTTCGTTGCCGGCGGCACCTACGCCATCGATGGCCACCAAGAGCGCATCGGAGAGAACATTTTTTTGTTCACCCCCAGCACGGTGATGGTTTCCACCCCCAGTAGCCAAGTGGTGCAGCCGCTGCAGCGCCCTTTGCAAAGCCCTACCCCCCTCTGGCCCAGCACCTATGAGCATCTGCAGGCAGTAGGTCAGCACTAGTTGCTATGGAGCGGCCACTGCTAAGTGTTATCGGGGGTGGAGCCATGGGATCCGCCCTGCTGCGGCGTTGGGTGGCTGTGGGAGTTTATCCTGCAGCTCAGATGGCTTTGCGGGAGCCTGATCTGGATAAGGCTGTGGCCCTGCAGCAGGAGCTGGGTATCCGATTGTTGGCGGATCCATCCCAGGCGGGAGAGTCTGAGATTCTGTTTCTGGCCGTTAAACCGCAGCTCTTCCCGACAGTGGTGGCTGAGATGGGCCGGCTGTCCGCCACAGAGCTGGTGATCTCGATTATGGCCGGGATCCCCTTGCAGCAGTTGCAGCAGGCTTTTCCCAAGCAAAAGGTGGTGCGCACGATGCCCAACACGCCGGCGCTGGTGGGGGCGGGCATAACGGCCATCAGCTACGGGCCAGGGGTGACGCCTATGCAGGTGGAGCAGGTGGAGAAGCTGTTTCGCGCGGTGGGCGAGGTGGTGACGGTGGCCGAAAGCCAGATGGATGCGGTGACGGCACTTTCGGGTTCCGGGCCGGGGTATCTGGCGGTGATTCTGGAAGGGCTGATCGACGGAGGGGTACAGGTGGGGCTGCCGCGTCCCATTGCTACCCAGTTGGCCCTGCAGACCTTGGCGGGTACTGCTGCCCTCTTGCAGCAAGAAAATCTGCACCCTGCCGTTCTCAAAGACCGGGTCACCAGTCCAGGGGGGACGACCATTGCCGGGATCCAAGCCTTGGAGCAGGCGGGGGTGCGGGGAGCCCTGATGCAGGCAGTGCGAGCGGCCTACGAGCGCTCTTGCCAGTTACAGGGATCCTAGCGGGCCAGCAGCCCTTGCCAGAGGGGACGGGTGATCCAATTCCACCCCACCTTGAGCTGGTGTTCTAGGGTGGGCAGGCGCACCAGATAGGCAGTTCGCCGCGCCAAATAGCCCAGGGGGCCGGTCAGGGTGAGGCCGCCAAGGGCAGAAAGCACCGCCGTATCCACCCCCAGGCTGAGCATTTCCCCCAAGGAAAAGTAGCGAAAGGGCAAGAGAGGCCGCTCGCGGGTGAGCAACGCCCACAGGTTCCAGGCGCAATAACCGGCCTGTTGAAAAGCCGCTTGGGCTGTGGCCGGCACCGGCTTGCCCTCCGCATCCACCACCGCTGCTGCATCTCCCAAGGCAAAGATCTCTGGGAAGGTGGGGGTTTGTAGGGTGGACAAAACCTGTAGCCGTCCCCGCTCCGTTTTGGGCAGATCCAAATTGGCAATCACCGCTGCCGGTCGGGTTCCGACAGTCCACAGCACAGCATCCACAAGATCTGTGGCGATCTCCTGGGTCTCCAGCCGTTGCAGCTGCAGATGGAAGGGAGGGGCGCCGTTCTCGCCAAGGGCCTCGATGCCCAAGACCTTGGTTTGCAACTCCACCTGCACCCGCCGTTGGGCCAGCGCCTCTTGGGCCGCCTCCCGGCTGGAGGGAGCAAAGCCGGACAAGATTTGGGATCCCAACTCGATGAGGCGGATCCGTCCCCGCCAGCCCAGCCGATCTGCCAATTTGCAGGCCAGTTCCACGCCACTGGCCCCTGCTCCTGCGATGGCCAGAGCCACAGGCTGAGCCGGATCCCGGTCTTCCAACGCCTTCAGGTGGGCGCGCAGCCGCTGAGCATCTGCCAGGGTGCGAAAGGGAAAAGCAAACTCCGCCGCTCCCGGAACGCTCTCCAGAGGGGTTTCTCCCCCCAGCGCCAGCACCAGCGCGTCGTACTCCAAGCTTTGCCCATCTTCCAGCTCCACGCGGCGGGCTTGAGGGTCAATGGCCTGGACAGATCCGCGGCGAAACTGCACCGATCCTGGGGGCAGCAGATCTTGAAAACGGGGGGCCACCTCCCAGTCTTCCATTTCTCCGGTGAGCAGCTCATAAAGCAGGGGGGCAAAGACGAACCGCTCCTGCCGATCGACCAAGGTGATCTGAGGTGGTTCTGGCCAGGGTTGCCGGCTCAGTTCCAAAGCTGTGTACAACCCGCCAAAGCCGCCCCCAAGAATGCAAATGCGATTCATGCTCGGATGGTTCACGTGACGTTATCAGACGTTATCAAAGTTGCGCGAAAGGCCCCGACTTAACAATCACACCCTGCTGATGCAGAAGGGGCAACGAGGGATGGCCCACCTTGGGCTTGAATTGATTTAAACTTTCCCGGCTAGACTTCTCCAGCGTAGTCTGTGTTGCCCCAGCTTTGCCAGCCCGGCATTTCCGACGGGGAAGCCCGTCGCTCGTCCAGCCAAGTTTGGAGAATTACCGCCGCCGACTGCTGATCGATTAAGCCCTTCTGGGCTTTGGCCGGGATCCCCGCCTCGCGCAGATCCCACTCCGCCTGCACGGTGCTCAGGTATTCGTTGACGGTAACAATGGGAAGATCCACGGCCACCTGCAAAGCGCGCACGAACCGCTGGACTTTGCGGGCCTGGGATCCCACCGACCCATCCGCCAGAAGGGGGATCCCCACCACCACCACGGTGGCCTGGCGGCGGCGGATCCACTCCTGCACTTGGGCAATATCCTCTGAGAGGGAACGGCGCTGGATGACCCCCAAGCCGGTGGCCAACAGCCCCAGCCGATCGGAGCCGGCCACGCCGATGCGACGGTTGCCCACATCCAACCCCAGCGCTGAAAGGGGATCCCTTGTGGCAGAATAGTTCAGGCTTATCGACATCCTTGCTGATCTTTATGGCTGCCTGGCCCCCTTTGGGGCTTGCAGTTTCCGTTCCCCTATCCTCTCTCGATGACCCTGTTTGGAGCAACACTCGATGACCAGCGCTACCCTGTCTCTCCCGAAGCATGAAGTGAAAGATCTGAACCTCGCCCCCCTGGGCAAGCAACGGATCCAGTGGGCGGCGCGGGAGATGCCGGTGCTGGCCCAGATCCGGGAGCGCTTTGCTCAAGAAAAGCCCTTTGCCGGGCTGCGCTTGGTGGCCTGCTGCCACATTACGACCGAAACGGCCAACCTGGCCCTGGCTCTACAAGCAGGGGGGGCGGATAGCGTTCTCATTGCCAGCAATCCCCTTTCCACCCAAGACGATGTGGCCGCCAGCCTGGTGGCGGACCATGGCATTTCGGTGTTTGCCCTCAAAGGAGAAGATGTGGCCACCTACCGCCGCCATGTCCAGATTGCCCTAGATCACCGCCCCAACCTGATTATCGACGATGGCGGAGATGTGACGGCGGAGCTGGTGCAGCACCGTCAGGAGCAACTGTCGGAGCTCATCGGCACCACGGAAGAGACCACCACTGGCCTGGTGCGCCTTAGGGCCATGCTCAAGGCGGGGGTGCTCAGCTTCCCGGTGATGACCGTCAACGACGCCGAGACCAAACACCTGTTCGACAACCGCTACGGCACCGGCCAATCCACCCTGGACGGGATCCTGCGCTGCACCAACATTCTTTTGGCCGGGAAGACGGTGGTGGTGGCTGGCTACGGCTGGTGCGCCAAGGGAGTGGCCATGCGGGCCCGCGGCATGGGATCCCAGGTGATTGTCACGGAAGTCAACCCGGTGCGGGCTCTGGAGGCGGTGATGGACGGCTTCCGGGTGATGCCGATGGAAGAAGCCGCTGCTCTGGGGGACATCTTCATCACCGTCACCGGCAACAAGCACGTGATTCGCGGCGAGCACTTCGACCGCATGAAGGATGGGGCGATGGTCTGCAACGCCGGCCACTTTGACATTGAAATCGACCTGGTGGCGCTGCAGGAGCGGTCGGTCTCCCGACAGACGGTGCGCCCCTTTGTGGAAGAATACCGTCTGCAGTCGGGCAAGTCAGTGGTGGTGCTGGGGGAAGGCCGCCTGATTAACTTGGCTGCTGCCGAAGGGCACCCCGCCAGCGTTATGGACATGAGCTTTGCCAACCAGGCCCTGGCCTGCGAATACCTGGTGAAAAACCGGGGCCGCTTGGCCCCAGGGCTTCACCCCATTCCTCTCGAGGTGGACGAGGCCATCGCCCGCCTCAAGCTCAAGGCCATGGGGATCCAAATCGACAGCCTCACTCCAGAGCAGATCGAGTACGGCAACACCTGGACTGCCGGGACTTGAGGGTGGGTGCTGGCGCTACGAACCTGAGATACATCCTAAAACCTGTCGCACCTGGGCCAACTCGTCAGCAGGGAGGCGAGCTTTCAACTCCTTCTCCCAGCGATCCAGCCAGTTGCACAGTACCTCCGGCAGACAAACCTTTTGGTTATAGAGCTCACACACTACCCAAAGGCTGCCGTGGACGACAACGCCGCTCTCCGCGCAAGCTCTGCGCAACCGGCCATCGTTGGAGAGGAGCGTAGAGCTGCTGGTACGGCAGTAGTGAAGACACAATGCGTCAGCTATCGACAACCCACTTTTCTTCAGAACCATTGCCTCTGGAAGCCACGTTTCCTGCACCTGGACAACCTGCACGCCCAAAGCAAGAACCTGGGACTTGCAAGGGTCATCGACTTCTGCCAGTACCACGTCAAGCACCTCCAGACTTGCCAACCTCGCTAAGGATTCCAGCCCCCCAACCTTGGCGAAGTCAATGAGGATGTTGGCGTCAGAAAGCAAGGTCATTAGGGGCTGCTAAAGAGCACTTGCGCCGTTCGACCACCAAAACGAAGCTCGCTTGCGGATATACTCCATTGAAACCCCCAGCACTTCTGCAGCTCGGGAAGCGCTCACAACCTCAAGGGAGAGAGCCTGAAACACCAGCCGCTCAAGGCGGGATTTGGGCAGTTGGCTCTGGTCGTTCTGCCAAGCCGGGTTGTAAAACTCGCGCCGTAGCTCAAGCGGCTCTTTGTCTTTTCCGTATTTCTTGTTCAGTACACCGATCTGTTGGCCACATTGCTTGCGAGAAATGATACCAATTTGAGCGGCTCGCACCAGGACAGTTCGCATGCTGACGCTATATCTGAGCTTGAGGTCAAGCAGCATGGCCTCAGGAACCCAGCGGTGGCGGAATGCCTGAAGTTCTCGCTCAAGGACGTCACGCGGCAGCAGCACTGCCCCGGCCAAATGGTTGGCGAGTTTCTCCCTAGTGCTCCGCACCGCTGTCACGAACAGCTTGCCATCCACAGCCTTTTCTGGGTGCGCGAAGTCCTGGCGATGGCAGATGAGGTGAGCCAACTCGTGTAGAGCGGTGAAAAACTGCCGTTCAACAGGGTGATTGTCGTTGACGACGATAACTGCTCCAAGCGACTCGGTGTAAGCTGAGAGCCCACTGACACGGGCTGGTAGGGGGGTCAGGAGGATCTTCAAACCGCGCTCCTCAAGTCGGGCAATGACATCTCCCAGAGGAGCATGTTCTACCCCTAGAAAGTCTCGCACGTCCCCAGCGTAGCGCTCCACTGCATGCGGATCATAGGTCTCCACCGGCATTTGGGGCGGTGACACAGCAACCTCACCAATCTCCTCCTCGATCTCGGCATAGGCTAGGGCTCGCTTAAGCACCAGAGCTTTGAGCGCGGGGGTGAGAACTTTTGGGTCATCTGCTCTAAATAACAGAGTCGGTTCCGTCTGCGCTGGCGGGATGGATCCCTTGGACTTGGCCTGACCATCACAGTCGGGCGGTGGGGGACAAGCGGCATTTTGTTCGAAGAAGACCTCAAGCGGCACCCCCAGCGCACGGGCAACAGCAGCCAACTGACCAATGGAGGGCATGCACTCCCCTTTCTCACAGGCCGCAATGGCCTGCAGGGGCAGCCCAACTTTGTTAGCCAGATCGGCCTGGCTTAAGCCCTTGTATTCGCGGAGTAACTGGATGTAACCAACGTTGATCATAGGCAGCACGATGTGCTCCACTGTAGTAACCCAAAGGCAGTCGGTGTTCATCGGCAGGCTTTCAGGGTGTTTATGGTCATTTCGACTCAAACTAGGCCGCTGTACCCACACCTAAAATGTTGACTGCACGGGGCCAGAAGGCTTTTCAAGGACTCCGTCCCGCTGGCGCGATCAATGGCCCAGGGGTCTCACCTTAACCTGAGAATCACTATGTTGATTTCGACTCCGACAGGCTAGCCAAAGGCCCACCAATCTGCTCAGGCAATCCGGAGAAGAGAGCCCATTGTTGCTCCATTGAGAACCTCAAAAGCCTCTAAACGACCACGCAGGAGTGCTTAATCACCACTGAGGCCAGGATGGGAGTCGTGGCCCCGGTGCACCTGGGCCCAGACACGGGTGGGCAGGCCCCAGATGTAGATAAAGCCTTCGGCGGCGCGGTGGTCGAATTGATCCCCTTCCCCGTAGGTGGCCAGCTCTGGGTTGTAAAGAGAGTAGGGAGAGCGACGGCCCACACAGACCGCCTGGCCCTTGTGCAACCGCATCCGCACGACACCGGTGACGCTTTTCTGGGTGGCGCGGATAAAGGCGTCCAGAGCCTCCCGCAGCGGCGAGTACCAAAGGCCGTTGTAGATCAACTGGCTGTAGGTGGTCTCGATGCCGTACTTGTAATGGATGACATCGCGGGTGAGGGTGAGGCTTTCCAGCTCGCGGTGGGCTTGGATCAAGACCATTAGAGCAGGGCACTCGTAGATCTCCCGCGACTTGATCCCCACCAGGCGGTTTTCAATCATGTCGATGCGGCCCACCCCATGCAGGCCAGCTAAGGAGTTGAGCTGCTCGAAGAGGGCTTTGGGACTGAGGCGCTGCCCATCCACCCCGACAGGGATCCCTTGCTCGAACTCAATCTCCACGTAGGCGGGCTCGTCGGGTGTCTGGGAAATAGGCCGGGTGAGGGCATACACTTCCTCCGGCGGCTCCCGGTCGGCATCTTCTAGGATGCCGGCTTCAGCGCTGCGGCCCAAAATGTTGAGGTCGATGCTGTAGGGGCTGGACTTCTGCACGGGCATGGGGATCCCGTAGCGCTCCCCATAGGCAATGGTCTCCTCGCGGGTCATCCCCCACTCGCGGGCAGGGGCCAACACTTTGAGCTGGGGATTTAAAGCAGCAATAGCCAGATCAAAGCGCACCTGGTCGTTGCCTTTGCCGGTGCAGCCGTGGGCCACCGCATCGGCGCCCACCTCTTCCGCCACTTCCACCAGCAGCTTGGCAATCAGGGGTCGGGCCAGGGCCGTGGAAAGGGGGTAGCGCTGCTCGTAGAGGGCATTGGCTTGAATGGCCGGGAAGGCATAGTCGGTAATGAGGGCCTGGACAGCCTCCCGCACCAGAGATTGCTCTGCCCCCGCCCTGAGGGCTTTGGCCTGAATGGCCTCCAGCTCCGCCCCCTGCCCCAAGTCGACTGCCAGGGCCACCACCGATTCCACCCCCCACTCGTGCTTGAGATAGGGAATGCAGACGGAAGTATCCACCCCGCCTGAATAGGCCAATACCACCTTCTTTGCCCGTCCCATGGGATCCCGCCGTTGCCGTTAAAAAGTTGCTAGCCCATTATGCCCTGTGGCAGGGATCCTGGCTGGCCTCAATGTCGGTTTCCTCAGCTATTCTCAAGGGGATTTCTCCTGCCGGGGAAAGGCCGGGGGTGTGAGTGAGCATGGCTGGCAAAAAGACGGCTGCGGCGTGCCGGGGATCTGAGCCCAAGCGAACTGTGGGGCTGGGAATCCTGTCGCTGCTGAGCTTTGTGGCCGGGATGGGGTTTGCCGCCCTCTCCCAGCCAGAGGTGGGATCCCCTGTTGCCGTCTCCGAGCCGGAGGTGCCCCGTTTTACCGCCCACGGTTGGCCCTTGTTGGATCCCTTGCCGCAGCCGGACGAGATTTGGGAGTGCGAGCTGGTGGTGGTGGGGGGATCCTTGGGGGGTGTGGCGGCAGCGGGCCACGCCATGCGAGGGGGGGTGCAGACCTGTCTCATCGAGCTCACCCCTTGGCTGGGGGGGCAGATCACCTCCCAGGGGGTATCGGCCATTGATGAATCGCTGCCAATGCGGCAACGGGGCAATTTTTCCCGCCACTGGCTACGGTTCAAAGCCCTCATTGAGAGCCAGCCGGTGGATCTTCCTGCTTGGACAGGGATCCCTCCGGGAACCCGCGTGGCCGAGATCAACAGTTGCTGGGTGGGAGGGCTGTGTTTTCCGCCTCAGGCGGGGCTGCAGGCGGTGGAAACCTGGCTGCAACAGGCAGCCCAAAATGCCCCCAACAGTCGCTGGGCTACCCAAACGGCTTTCAAGGGGGCCACCTTCAGCGCCGATGGATCCCGGATTGAAAGCATTTATGCTGTGCAGCGGCAGCCGCGGGATCCCAACTTTGTGCCGCCGGGACGGCTGTGGCGGGAGCTGGTGAGCTGGTATGGCTGGCAGGAGACGGAGGTGTTC
Source organism: Thermostichus sp. MS-CIW-25 (assembly GCF_054060015.1). Taxonomy (NCBI): domain Bacteria; kingdom Bacillati; phylum Cyanobacteriota; class Cyanophyceae; order Thermostichales; family Thermostichaceae; genus Thermostichus; species Thermostichus sp. MS-CIW-25. Next base: position 52,439 of record NZ_JBSSCS010000014.1, on the reverse strand, counting down.
GCCAAGCGAGTGCTGCGTCTACAAGCGCCGCCGGGCCGCCCATTCTTCGTGATCGATGCCACCGATACCGGCGAGCTGGTGGGCTGGGCCGGGATCCCCTATCGGCTGGGTTCGGAAGGGCACGATGTGACCGGCGAGCCCAATGCTGCCCCCGCCAGCAACCCGGAGTGTACTCAAGCCTTTACCTTTCCCTTCGTGCTGGCCATCCACGACGATGGCGGGCGCTCCCGCGCCGAGCTGGTCCAGCTGCAGCCGGGCTATTCCCGCGCCGAACACCGCCGCGAGTTCGACATGGAGGGTTTCCCCACCTTCAGCGGCCAGAGCTTTTTCAATTACCGCCGCATCGTCAGCAAGGGCCGCCGGGATCCCTTCTACAGCACGCCTGTTCCAGGCGACCTGACGCTGGTGAACTGGAACCGCGGCAACGACTGGGGGATCATGAACCCGCCCCTGATCCTGACGGAAGAGCGGCTAGTGGCCTCAGGGCAGCGCCACAACTGGCTGGGGGGCCTGGATGTCTCGGCCATCAAAGATGGAGAAAACCACGCCCTGCTGTTTGCCGAGTGGCTGATGGAAACTCAATCCCGCTCTGGCTATCCCCTCTCCTTGGTGTTTGCCGAAGAGTCCTTGCTGGGCACTCGCTCTGGCCTTAGCCTCTACCCCTACATCCGCGAAGGTCGGCGCATCCTGGGGCGAGCTGCCTACGGCCAAGCAGAGTTCCTGATGTTGGAGCAGGATATTCGCGTCGGCACCACTGGGGGACGGGACTTCAGCCCCACCGTGGTGGGAGTTACCCACTACGCCATCGATATCCACGGCTGTCGCTACCGCAACTGGGAGCCCTCTCTTTCGGCCAGCTCCGCGCCAGTCAACGAGTTTTCCGTCCGTCCCATTCTCATTCCCTTGGAAGCCCTGATCCCGCAGAAGGTGGATAACCTGCTCATCGGCGGCAAAGGGATCGCCGTCAGCCACATTGTCAACGCCGCCACCCGCGTGCATTACGGTGAATGGACCATCGGCTCGGCAGCAGGCCTGACCGTGGCTTGGCTGCGCAGTCAAGCTCCCGGCCTGATCCCAGCTCAGATCGTACCGCAAGGCAAAATAGCCGATTTACAGCGCTACCTGATCTCCCATGGGCAAAGACTGCAATGGTGAACCCAGAGGACACCGTCTCAGCGCGAACGACAGATCCCCACCCAATCGACCCAATTTTTCCGATATCGGGGCTCTAGCCCTCAGAGGGAAGTGAATCGGGATCCCTGCCTGCGCGGGCATCTTCGCTACTTTTGCCATAGCGCTGCTGCCGCCACCACACCAACAGGGGGCTGGCGATAAAAATGCTGGAATACACCCCCAAAGTAAAGCCAATGAGCAGGGCAATGGCAAACCCCTTCAAGGTAGCTCCCCCGAAAATGGCGATGGCAACTAGGGGCAGCATCGTCGTCAGGGTGGTGTTCAGGGAGCGGGCAAAGGTCTGGTTCAGAGATAGGTTTACCACCTCGGCCAGGCTGACCTTGCGGCTCACCAGACGCAGATTCTCGCGGATGCGGTCGTAGATGACCACGGTGTCGTTGACGGAAAAGCCGATGATGGTCAGCAGCGCCACCACAAACAGGCTGTCCGCCTCCATACCCACCGTCAGGCCCAAAAGGGCAAATAGCCCTATCGTCAACACTACATCGTGCAGCAGCGCCACAATGGCAAACACCGCGTAATCCCACTGAAAGCGCAGGGCCAGGTACAGCACGATGAGCCCGAAAGAGATGAGCACCGCCACGATGCCGGAACGCAAGAGCAAACGCCCCACCGTCGGGCCAACCGTCTCGACCAGATTGCGCTGGAAGGGGGCAACCTCCTGCCGCAGGGTGGCTTCCACGGCCAAGCGCTCCGTCTCCGACAAAGGGGGCATGCGGATCAGGGCTTCCTGGCCCGTTTGGGTGTCCAGCTGGATGATGCTGGTGCCCAGGTTGTGTTCCTGCAGCGCCCGTCGCAGCTCCTCGGTGGTGACAGGCCGCTCAAAGCTCAGATCCAGCAAGGTGCCGCCGGAAAAATCCAACCCCAGCCGCAGGGGAGTTCCCAGAGAAGCCAGGGAAAAGGCCATGCTGACCAGCCCCACCAGCAGCACCGCCAAGGACAAGCTGAACCACAGCTTGCTCCGTCCAACAATGTCGAAGCGATAGTCGAGCAACCGAGAGGCGGGATCTACGGGGGATAGCTCTTGAGCCGTCATGATTGAGCTGTCTCCATCCGAACGCCGTAAAACTCAGGTTTGCGCAAGCTGGGGATCCCCATTGCCGCCAAGAGCAGGCTACGGGTGCAGGTGATGGCCGTAAAGAAGCTCACCAGAATGCCAATGCCCAGGGTTACCGCAAACCCTTTCACCAGTCCCATCCCTAGCCAGAAAAGCACGCCACAGACCAAAAGGGTAGTCACATTGCTGTCCAGGATGCTGCTGAAGGCGCGGTTAAACCCTTCCGAAATGGACTTGTAGATGGATTTGCCGGCCCGCAACTCTTCTTTGATGCGCTCGAAGATCAGCACATTGGCATCCACCGCCATGCCGATGCTGAGGATAAAGCCGGCGATCCCCGGCAGAGTCATGGTTACCCCCAGCAGTTGGAACAGAGCAAAGGTGCAGAGGGCGTAGATAAGCAGAGCAATGTCCGCAATCAGCCCTGGCAGGCGATAGTAGGCCACCATAAAGAGGAAAACCAGCACCAGGCCCCCGATCCCGGCATAGAGGCTGCGGCGCACGCTCACTTCCCCCAAAGTGGCCCCGACAGTGCGATTTTCAATCACCTGAATGGGAACCGGCAGCGCTCCTGCCCTGAGCTTGACCGCCAAGTCAGTGGCGGTTTCCACCGTAAAATTGCCCGTGATCACCGCCGTCCCGCCGGTGATGCCGGTGCGGGCAAACTCCGGCCCCACGATCGGGGCACTGATCAACACGTCGTCCAGAAAAATGCCCAATGGACGTTCTGTTCCGGCCAGATCTCGGGTGAGCTGAGTAAATTTTTCTGCCCCCTCCGGCTTGAACTCCAGCAGCACCTCCCAACTCTGGGATCCGCGGCGAGGGGCTTGGGGATAGGCATTGCGCAGCAGATCCCCGGTGAGGCCGACCCGCTCAAACAGAGTATCCGGATCCTCCCCCGCTGTTATCTCTCCCCGCTCGTTGCGGGGCAGCGCGCCGACGGGAACCAAGCCCTTGCGAAACTCCAGTTGGGCTGTATCTCCAAGGAGAGCAATGGCCCGATCCGGATCCGCCACCCCCGGCAACTGCACGAACAGGCGGTCTTGGCCGCTGATCTGCACCAGAGGCTCAGCCACCCCCAGCCCGTTGATCCGCTGCTGGATGACGGCCTCTACCCCCTGCATCACTTCGGGGGTGATTTCAGGCACCTCCTCGGTGGGCACAGCTTGTAGCGTGAGCTGGGTTCCTCCCTTGAGGTCAAGGCCAAGGCGAACCTCCCGGCTGAAGCCCAAGTAAACGAGGGCAACCACCACGGCCAAGATGAAGATCAGCCCTCGCAAAAAGGAGAGCCGACTGAGCCACGACGCTGAGGATCTAGCCATACTGCTGAGAAGGTGAGGAACACGGTCGCACTCGATCTGAGGCTCTTAGGATTTTGGCACTTTCTGAACCTTCTGATCCTATCGCAGACGGGATCCCAGCGGAAAACGGCAGAGCCCGTGGCTCTGCCCCGACAAAATAGCCCCTGGGATCCACCGCCAAGGCAACCCCCAGCTTGATGAAGATAGGCACCGGGTTATTTTTGGGCAGAGCGGATGAGGTTCAAAGCCGTTAGCCTTGAAGTTGAAAAGATTACTCTGGTTAAAGACTGCCCTCGCTGGTTTGCGCCAGCCCTGGGTTAGGCTATTGCCATTCCGGGGGAGCAAGAAACACCGCTGCTCTGCCCCAAAGTCCGCGAGTTGAGTGAAGGAAGGTTGAGGTGAAGGGGAGACTGACCTGCCATTTCCCTGTGCTGCTACTGGCCCTGCCTCTGTGGGGATCCCCGACCTGGGCCGGAGAGTATTTCACCGAGGAAGTGACCAGCCCTAGCCTGGAGATCGTTCACGGCTGGCGGCAGGAGGTGTACGGCATTGGGGTTACCATCACCAACACCAGCCTCGGCTCCTTTCGGGTGCCCTTGGAAATTGATATGGAGGATCGGACTAGCTGTGAGCGGGCCGACTTGGTGCTGACCAACAATCGCATCATGCCGATGGGATCCTTCCAAGATTGCATTCTCAACATCTTTCCCTACCTGGATAAGTTCATCAACCAAGAAGTCGCCAGCATCCGAGTCACCCTAAAAGGGCCAGCTCCCCTCCTGGAAATTCCGGTAGAGGAGTCGGATCGACTGATTTTGGCCCAGGTGGCCAACCAATCGCGGGAAGCCTTTGTTTTCTTTCAGCAGGAGTTGGCCCGTGTTTTGGAGCTGCTGAGGCAGTCGGATCCCAAGCAAAGCGAGACGGCCCCACAGCCTGGCACCTCAGTTCCGACCGCCACCCCAGCCGAGTCTGCCGCTAGCCCAGGAGATTTTGTAATCGTGGGATCCATTCGGGAAGAACGAGTGGGGGCCGGTAGCCGCCTAAGCGTGGAAGCGATCAACCGCAGCACCCGCACGGTTCTCAACGCCCGTGCTCGTTTCACCTTCTATCGGGGAGAAGAAGTTGTCGATACGCGAGTGGCAGCATTTGAGCCCAGCGACGTGCCCCCCGGACAAAGGGCCTCCGCCAGTGTGCTGAAAACCGAGGCCAATTGGGATCGCGTCACGGTGACCTTCCAGTGGCAGTAGGGTTACTTCAGGGAGCCAAAGCGTTGCCGCGAATCAGGCTGCCCAGGGTTTTGACCGTGATCTTGAACTGCACCCAAGGGCTCATGGGCACTACCGTCTTGTAGAGGTAGCTGTCAAAGGTCATCCTCTGCACGTCCCGGTCGGCGCACATCTCCACAAAGGCTTCGCGGGTGGCATTGGAACGGTAGAACACCCGCTGCAGGATGTCCAAGACCTTGTAGGTCAGGCCGTACTGGCGATCCCAGCGCTTGAGATACAGTTTTAGATCCTCCTCTGTGGGAATGCGCTTGCCGCCGTTGGAGGTCTCGACAAGGGTCTCGGCACACATGCGGCCTGACTTGGCGGCAAAATAGATCCCTTCGCCGCTGGATTTGGTTACGTATCCCGCCGCATCTCCCACCAAAGCAGCACGGCCCACCACGCGGCGCGGGCGGGGATGCTCTGGGATCGGATGGGCTTCCACCTTGATCACCTGGCCGCCGCGGATACGCTCGGCAGCACGGGCGCGGATCCCAGCTTGCAACTTTTGGATGTGGGCTTGGTTCACCTTCATGGTGCCGGTGCCCACAGCCACATGGTTGGACTTGGGAAACACCCAGGCATAGAAGTCTGGAGAAACATCGTCCCCCACATACATCTCTGCCCGCTCTTCGTAGTAGGCCATTTTGTCGTCTGGGAGCCGGATGCGCTCCTGAAAGGCCAGCGCATAGTTGTAGTCGCCAGCACCAATGGCTTCTGCCACCTTGGAGTGGAACCCATCCGCCCCGATCACCACATCCACAGCCAAAGAACGCGGCACCCCTTGCCTCGATCCGTCAGAGAAATCGTTGTAGTGCAGGATGTAGGGATCCCGGCCATTCTGGGGGATTTCCAGATGCATTACCTTGCCGTTGATCAGCTCCGCCCCTTTTTGGTGGGCACGATTGCGCAAGAAGGCATCCAAGATCTCGCGGCGGCACATGCCGATGTACTCGTTTTCTTTTTCGAGGGCGATATCCACCTCATAGTTGGAAGGGGAGATCATCTTCATCTTGCGCACTTTGCGGTCGATGATCCCCTCGGGGAGGTCGAACTCGGAGACCATACAGAGGGGAATGGCGCCCCCGCAGGGCTTGGCGTTGTCCAGCTTCCGCTCAAACAAAAAGGTCTCGATTCCAGCTTGGGCCAGAACTTCGGCAGCAGAGGCTCCGGCTGGGCCGCCCCCCACAACAGCAACTCTCAGACTCAAGGTGCTCTCCTCGATGCAAGTGCAACTGGCTTATCAGACAGCAGGCATCCTACCACAGCTCCTCAGAAGCATTGCGGACCTTGACGAAGTGTTGCAGAGTGGAGGGCTCGCGCTCGCTGTGTTTCTACAAAAGGCCCCGCCGCATTTGATCCCAGAGGTTGAGATAGGACTCGGCTTCGGCTGAGCTCAAGGGGCGCCAGATTTCCGAGCGTTGCCAAGTGGAGATTTGCAAGTCGGCTCTGCGTTGCAGGCGGGGGGCAAGTTGAGCCAGATCCAGCGGCAAAACCGAAGGGATCCCGCTCAGATTGACCAAGCGGGGGGCAAATTCAGGATTCAAGACAAAATCAAGCCAGTCAGCCAACAGGGATCCGGAATCGGTCTGGGTTGATTCTGGGTGGGCATTGTCTTCGACGTGAGGTCGCACCCAGGCATCCCACCAGATGGCGGATCCGGAGGCCGGGATCACCACTGCCAGCTCAGGGTAGTTGGCTTGGGTGGCGTAGAGATCCTGCGACCAGCCCACGGCCACCCAGCTATCGGCCAAGCGCAAGATGGGCAGGTAGTCGGAAGAGGTGTAAGTTAAAACCTGGCGATGCAGGGATCCCAGCTCTTGACGTAATTCCACATCCTCAGGGTTGAGGGGATCGTTGTAGGAGCGGCCCATTTTCTTTAGGGTTAGCCCAATCACCTCCCGCGGATGATCCGGCAGAGTCAGTTTGCCGGCCAGCTCAGGCCGCCACAGATCCGCCCAGTCCCGGATGGGCTCCCTCACCCGATCCCGGCGGTAGGCAATGGCCGTTACCCCCCAGCGCCAGGGCACACCCCAAATCTGCCCCTCCCGGAGTGCCGCAGCTTGCCAACGGGGATCCAGATTCTGCCATCGTTCTCCCAACAGGCTTGCCGGCAGAGGAGCCAGCCAACCGGCAGCTATGGCCCGATCCAAAGCGTCGGCCCCCAACAAACTCAAAGCCGCCACCGGCAGCCGCCGCCGGAACCATCCCCCCGGATCCCACCAGGCTGCATCAGCCGGCTGGACGCTTTGCTGCAGATAGGCCAACAACTGATCCCGACTATCCAACAGTTGCAGCCGAAAGCGGGCCTGGGTGCGGCGGCGAAACTCGTTGAGCAAACTGGCGGGGATCCCTTGCTTAAGCGCCACGATAAGAGGCAAGTGCGCATCCGGACCCCCACATCCTGCTGCCACCAGCCCCAGCAGGATCCCCTGTAGAAGCTCACGTCGGCTCAGCCGTATCTCGCCCACGACAGTACCGCTCCACCAGAATGAGAGCCACCAGATCATCGTAAGCCTTGGCGGGCACCCGCATCCCCTTGGGCAACAGCCGCTGCCATCCCTGCGGTGGGTAAAAATCCCAGTAGCGCTGACGGGCTTCTTGGGAGCTGTGCCGCTCGTCCACCAGGACAATCTGCTGCGGGGGGAGAATGGATTCCAGTTGAGACTTCCAGGCTTGGGCCGTCGTCTGATTGCCCAGGATTACCTGCTCCGCCTGAAACTGTTGCCGGAGAGTTTGCAGTCTAGATAGCGCTGCCGAAGAAGGGATCACCTCCCGGTGTAAAACCTTCAGCTCCGTTTGCGTAAACACCTGCACCACAGCAATGCCGCATTTGTCGCGCCCTGGGTCGAAACCGATCAGCACTCGTTGGCCCTTCAGCCTTGCCGAATGGAGTGGATCCGTCATCCCTCAGGACGCCCCGCCTGCTGAGCCCCAGAAGAGCCGGGTTGACCAGAAGCTTCCGCCATCAGAAAACTCACCCGCAATGGCCCCGCTGTGTAGATGTCGGTGTCGGCAACTAGCTTCACATCCAGAGGGGTGGTGCTCTGGCGGAGATGCTGCACAACTTCCAGAAACTTGACCTGGGAGAACTCCCCCACAGTGCCGGTGATGGGATCCGAGAGAAGCCCCTCCTCTTGCGAGCGCTGATTGGCCTGGTTCAGCAGCCCCAGCAGTTGCTGTTGGATCTGATTTTCGCTCAAACCCGGTTGAATCACCCCGTGGGCCAGCACGGATCCCTTGGCGAAAATCCGCTGGTTGGGGTAAATCTGCACGAGCACAGGCACAGGCTCCCCCTTGAGCCGGTTGGTAACAGAGAGAATGCGCACCGCCCAGCTACCGGGCTCTTGCAACTTCTCCAAGGCTTGATCGGCATCCTCCCGGCGGATCAAGATCGCGTTTTCCAGAGGGGGCATGGGCTGGGATCCAAGGGCAAGGGCTCGCTGTTCCGCCTGAGCCAAAAGTTGCTCAAACTGCTGCCGAATCGCCTCTGGCTTTGCCCCCCTTGGAGCCTCCACAACCCCCGTTGCCAAGACTTCCCCCGCCAAGATGGCCAGTTCCCCCCGCCGCAGCCGCACCGCCAATTGGTTGAGCTGCTCGATCTCCTGCTCAAGCTGGTTTTTCTGGTTCTCCAGTTGGGTTAAGGCCGCCTGCACCACATCCAGGGAGCGCTCCAGCTGATCCCGATCCAGTTGCAGGGCTTGTTTTTGCGACTCCAGGGTGGCGATCACCTGGCGGGCCGACTCCACCTCTGCCTTCACCGCCTCCAACTCGGCATGGGCTCGATCCAGACTGGGCTGCACCTTGGCCAGTTGCTCGTTGGCTGCCGCCAGCTTGGCCTCCGCCTCCTGCCGCTCCTGCAGCGCCACCGCCAGCTGATCGCGCACTTCGCTCAGGCGGGTTTGGGCTGCCGACTGCTGGCTGCGAAATTGGTCGAGATCCATCTTGAGGTGATCCCGCTCAACCCTGAGAGCGGCATTTTCCGCTTCCAAGAGGGCTTTTTGGCGGTTGAGGGCCCGCAGCTCTTGCTCCGCCTGGGCAATTTGGTTGGTGTAGCTGAACAGAGCCTCCGACAGGGAGCGGTTGAGGAGCAGCAGTGTGCCCAAAGTCAGGGCGGAGATGCTCACGCCGGTCACCACGGCCACCAGAATGGCGGTATGGCGGGGGCGCAGGTTAAACCAGGTAAGGCGCTTTTTGCCAATGCGGTAGCCCACCCGATCCCCAACAACGGCAATCAGGCCACTGACAACCAACATGTAGAGGATCAGCAGTACGCCTTGCATATTCCCGGATCCCTGCCATGGAAATCTTAGCAAGGTTGCCCTGAGGATTTTGGGAGTTGTTGGGGAGGTGGGAAATAGGAATTCAGCTTACTCGCGCAGGAGCCCCGCGCTGTACCCGCAGGGTCAGCGTCGGGAGGAATGCGTCTTGATGAAGTATGGTAGAGCTATGACCCAAGTCCTGACCCTTTCCTGCAAGCTCAGGGTAGCAGAAGCTCAAGCGGCAAAACTCTCTGCTACCCTTTCTGCTTTCACAGAAGCCTTGAACTGGGTCAATGCCAACACCCCAGCAAAGGTAGTCAATGCCATCAAGCTCCAATCCCTTTGCTACTACGAACTTAGGTCGCGATTTGGCTTGTCCAGTAACTTGGCTCAGCAGGTATGCCGCAGAGTCGCAGGTAGTCGCAAAGGAGCACAACGGAAAAATAGACCCGTCAAGGAGTTCAAGAAACCGTTTGTTACTTACGATGCCCGCATCTTTTCCTTCAGAGAGAAAGATTGGACAGTGTCCATCACTACCGTTGATGGCAGGGAACGGTTTGAGTTAGCCATCGGCAACTATCAACGCAGGAAGTTAGCAGGGACAAAACCCAAAGCAGCGACTCTGGTTCAGCGTCGTGGTGGTGGGTTCTATCTGCAAATTTGCCTAGAGACAGAAACACCTGTTACCAAACCGCAAGAGCGAGTAATAGGCGTGGATTTGGGGAGAACAGACATTGCCCATACATCGGAGGGAGAGAACTGGCATGGACAGCAGTTGAGCAAAATACGAGAGCATTATTCCAAGCTGAGAGCGGTACTCCAGCAAAAAGCCAGTAAGGGCAGCCGCAGTTCCCGGCGCAGGTGCAGAGAGCTGCTGCAACGGCTGTCTGGCAAGGAGAGGCGCTTTCAAACGTGGGTCAATCATCGCATCTCCAAAGCTATTGTGGCTAGGGCAAAAGCAACGAACAGCGCTATTGCTTTAGAGGACTTGACAGGGATTCGGGAAAGGGTCAATCAACAGCCGCGCAGTCAGACAGAGCGTAGGCGTGCAAATAGTTGGGCGTTCTACCAACTGCGCACCTTTATTGGCTACAAAGCTCTGCAAGCAGGAGTTAGGGTGGTGTTGGTGAATCCCCGCTACAGTAGTCAAACTTGCCACCGGTGTTTGCGCATTCATCCCGACCCTGAACAGTCCTACCGCAGTGGGAAGCAGTTTAAGTGTGGGCACTGTGGATGGGAAGGGGATGCGGACTTGAATGGTGCGAATGTGATTGCGCTTTTGGGGGCTGCTGTAAACCAGCCTAGAGGTTAAGCCTACGGCTCGCTTCGCGAACGGGTTTGTTTTGTTCTCTGGCAGAGCATAACAGGCTCAGGGCTACTGAAAGCCCGCACTCTTTCGCTTTAGCGGCGCCGAGCGCTTTGCGTCAGCATGAGTGGTGCGGGTAGTTTACACTTGCTCGGCGAGGAGCATCGAGAGCAGGCAAGGCATCAACTCCAAACCTGGGCAAACCGCCCCGGCGATAGAGCAGGGATCCATTCATCCGCCTGTCCATAGGCTTGTTGGGCGAAGCGACGGGCCAAAGCGGGCACGATGGGCAGGGGGTTGCTGAAGCCGGAAAACAGTTGCAAGCCTTCCCAACCGGGCAGGGATCCGACCAGAGGCTGGTGATCGGCGCTAAAGGCCACCAAGCAGTGATACCACCGTCCGGGCAGGTGGGCCAACTTGGGCAGGTAGCGACCAGCCTGTTCCCGGATCTGGGCTTCGCTGGCGGCTGCATCCACCTCGGCATGGGGATCTGTCAATACCCGGCTGATCTGGCCCATGCGAATGCTGCCATCCACAAATTGCAGGATCCCGGCATCCAAAATCGGCGGGCCAAGCTCGTGCCCCGGCTCGTCCCAGAGGGGATCCCGATCGGGATGGGCGGCTTGCCGCTCCAGTTCCAAGCGTTGCACAGGCGCGCTCATCACCAGCGCTCTCAATTGCAAATCCGAGGGCTCCAGCTCCAGGGATTCGGCATGGGTGAAGTAGATGGGCACCCGGATCCCCGCTTGGCGCAACAAAGCCCGCGTCCAGCCGCCGGCACACACCACCACCTGGCCTGCTCCATAGCAGTTGGCTCCAGCCTCTACGCCCGTGATACGCGCTTCCTGCCGCCGCAGGGCCGTTGCTGTTGTGATCAAGAGGGATCCCCCCAATCGTTGAAAGGCTGTTTGAAAGGCCAGCGCCGTCAACAAGGGGTTGATGTGGCCATGCCGAGCCCAGAGGACTACTTCCAGAGCGGCCGGATCCAGCAGCGGCTCCAGCTCGCAGGCTGCCGCCACCGAAATCCGCCGGGGTGGGATGCGACAGTCGGCCAGATCCGCCTCGACAGCCTCCACATCACAGCCGGGGGCAATGGGCATGAGCAGATCCAGCTCGCGAAATTGAATATCTGCCTCCAGCTCTTCTGACAGGGTGCGGTAGCGTTGGATCCCTTCTTCCCCCAAAGCTTTGAGCATCGGCGTTTTGCCCGCCCAATGGGCCAAGCCCCCGTAGCTGTAGCGGGTTGCCCCCTTCAGCACCGCTTCCTTCTCCACGAGGAGAACGGATCCCCCCTGGCGGGCCAGCTCATAGCTCAGAGCTGCCCCGGTAATCCCGCCACCGATCACGATCCAGTCGTAGTTGGCCATCGCTTCCCTCGTTGCCCTGAACCTCATCTTGCGGCAAAGTGGCTCCGTTCAGGGTAGCAAGCGCAGCAGAACCTAAGCCTGCACCGGTGGCCGATACTGGCTGAAGAGGAACTCGCAAAGGGCTTCTTTGAGTCCAGATTGAGAGTCTCCTCGGGTTCAGAGTCTGCCAAAGTCCATTTGTGTTCATCGTAGCCAATTGCATAGCAAGGATGAGGGTATGAACGAACTACTTCAAACCATCAACCGCAGTCTCCTGGAGATGGTGGGGCGAGGCATTGAGCTGTTGCCGGGCTTTTTGATCGCCGCAGTCATCCTCTGGGCTACCCGCTATGGCGTTCGAGCCGTGCGGCGTCTGGTAGGATCCGCAGCCAATCGGTGGATCCCCAGCCCTTCCCTGCAAATGCTGCTGGTGCAGATCGGCCAAGTGGGCGCCTGGGTGGTCGGGATCCTCGCGGCCAGCGTGGTGGCTTTCCCGGATCTGCGCTTGGGTGACCTCATCGGGCTACTGGGGTTAGGGTCGGTAGCCATTGGTTTTGCTTTTCAAGACATTTTCAAGAACTTCTTGGCGGGTGTGCTGCTGCTTTTGAACGAGCCTTTTCAACTCAACGACCAAATTATCGTCGGAGAATTCGAAGGCACCGTTGAAGAAATCAGCATTCGCTCCACCCAGATTCGCACCTATCAGGGGGAGCGCGTGGTCATTCCCAATGCTATTGTGTTTACCAGCCCGATCACGGTCTTGACCGATCGCCCCTTCCGCCGTACCGATCTGGAAATTGGCCTCGACTACAATACACCTCTGCCCAAAGCTCTGGAGGTGCTGCGGGAAGCCATGCAGGGGGTCGAGGGGGTGCTGGCGGATCCCCCCTTTGAGTTGGACATTGTGGGGTTCGGAGACAGTTCCATTGATTTTGTGGTGCGCTACTGGACTCGGCCCCGCAAGCCGGAGGTGCGGCGCGTCCGCACTCAGGTGATGATGGCTCTCAAACAGGCCTGCGACCGAGCCGGATTGGTCATCCCCTACCCGATTCGCACCGTTTACGTGTTCGACCAGCACGATTTTCAGGATCACATCCCTAATCCCAAGGTCGCCTAGGGATCCCTACCAGCGGGCCAGCAGCATCTGAAATCGGCTCTCCCCCAGCAGAATTGCCTTGGGATCGGGATAAGTCTCGCCAAACCAAGCTCGCAAGCGGGCAATGGCCGCCTGGAAGATCTCCTCTGGGATCGGCCAGGAGCTGCTGTAGCAGCGCTGAGCGTACAGATCAAACAAAGCTTGGGCAGCGATGGCCGTCTGCCACTCTGCCGCTGTCCTCTGTTCCACATGAGCCCCTTGAGACTGCAACAACGCTTCCACCTGCTCGGCATCGGCTCCAACCTGTTGGGATTCAAATCCCAGCTCTGCCAGAATGCCTGTCCACCGGGCCTCGAACGAGTGGCGGGCGCTCATCACCCGCTCTCCATAGCCGTAGAGGTAGACCCCACCTGGCTTGAGCACGCGACGGATCTCGCCAATCGCCTGCTGCCACTCGCGGATCAAGTGCAACACATGCACCGTGATCACCGCATCAAAACACTGCTCCCTAAAAGGCAGGTTGGTGGCATCGGCCATCTGCAAATGAACCTGTGGCGGCATTTGGCCCAGACTTTGTTGAATTTTGTGCCGCAAGACGGCCAGCATGCGCTCGGAAATGTCGATGCCGGAATAGGAATAGCCGCGACGGATCAGCGGCAAGGCAATGCGTCCTGTCCCAATGCCCACCTCGAGAAAGTGGGTCTCAGGGGTGGCTTCCACCGCGGCCAAGATTGCATCGGCGATCGCTTCATCTACGCCGGGAGGAAAGCTGCGGGTGGCATCGTAAAAATCGGCGGCCCGATCAAAACAGACGCCGTGGGATCCCACCATCGCTGCACACTTCCCCAACGGGCAAACCCAGACAGACATAGTATCAACAGAAATAGGCAGGGATCGCCGGGATCTCTGCCCATCTCAAGCCCGAAATTGGATCTCTTCTCGGCTTTCCTCAAGCCTCTTCAAGACTCCTGCGCCAGGCGAGCGTAAAACAAGCCTTGAACGCGAACAGTGTGGGGTTCCATCGCCCCTTGCTCGGTGCTGGAAGGCTGAATGCTAACAAAGGATCCCGCCATTTCGCCAGTGCTGGGATCCACGCGAGCAATCCGCAGGGACATTTTCCCCTGGGAAACCTCGTCCACCTTGCGGTTGGTGGCAAAATCATCTTTGGCAGCCTGTAGACCTACCGCAGTGTCGTAGCCGGTGTTGGATCCCCGCCCGCGCGGGTCGAGGAAGGTGCTGCTGTGATAGCCGGGCACCAAGAACTCCCCTTCAAAATCCGTCGAAGGGTCAATGGCAGATCCCCGCGCAGTGGCGACCAAGTCCTTCACGCTAAACAGAAACGGCACCAGCTCGCGGCGAGGCATTTGGCCGGTGGTCGGCTGAAAGGTGATCCCATCCACCACTTTGAGCTCCAGCACGCCGTCTTTGGGAGTCACCTCAGCTTTAATCGGCCCCAGAGTGGCCGCTGAGATCATGATGTTTTTGGCCTTGATGAACTCTTTCTCGCCGTTCCGCTTTTCCTCTTCCACCTCAATTTGCACTGGCTGGAAGCAGACATCCGTCAGCTTCAGGGATCCCCCCCTAGGCACTTCGATACGGCCCCGGGCGTTGTCCGAGACCGAAGGGCAAATGGCGGCCTTGCCGGTGTTGCGGATCTGGTCATAGGTCAGCGGCGCCTTGGCAGCCTTAGCCGGAACAGCAAAGACGCTCAAACAAAGCGCCAACAGGGTGGCGAGTAGTGGACGGTACCGCATAATCAACCTCGAAAAACCTTTTTTGAATCTGAACGCTGCTGGGGGAAATAAGCCCGAATGCCCCCATTGTACGCAATCGTGATCCCCCTCAGAGGAAGTGCCTCAAAATTAGCCACCCACCAACAGGGATCCCAGCCAGCGTTCCCGAATCTGGGTGACCAGCTCGCGGATAGGCTGTTGGTTGACACGGTAGCTGATGGGATGGGCAATCAGGCGAGCTGTACTCTCGAATAGGCAGTCTCGCTCGACCAGGCCGTTTTCCCTCAGGGTGCGCCCTGTGGCTACCAAGTCGACGATGGCATCGGCCATGCCGGTGAGGGGGGCCAACTCCACCGAACCATAGAGAGAGATAAGCTCCACCGGCAAATCCAGGCGGTCAAAATACTCCCGGGCGCAGCCGACAAACTTAGAAGCCACGCGGGCATGAGCAGGCAACTGAGCTGCCGAGTGGTAGGGGCTATCTTGGGGAAGGGCCACCGACATGCGACAGTGGCCAAATTGGAGATCCAACAGGTGGGCCACCCGCGCTTCGGTGCCGGCATAGCGCTCCCGCAAGACGTCGTAGCCGACAATGCCCAACTGCGCCTGCCCGTACTCCACGTACACCGGCACATCGTGAGTGCGCACCAGCAGCGCTTCGTAGCGTTGTCCGTTCAGCCGGGTGGGGGATTCAATCCGCAGCAGGCGATTGCCGGGATCCAAAAAACGACTAAAATCGATCCCCACCTGCTGCAGACATTGAATGGCCTCAGGCAGCAGGGCCCCCTTGGCCAGAGCAATCGTGATGGGTGGGCTGTCGGGACGGCCATCCAGCATTTTTTCAGCATCTACATCTACATCTGACCTTGATCTGATCTTGGGCCGGAAGTAATTGGTATGAACAAACACAAGAATCTCGGGATCCCCGCCTGCCGAGTGGACTCCTGGTAGAGACGGGTTAGAACGAGGGGCCTAGGGGGAAACATCAGCGAGAATGCCCAGAGACAGGCCGGCAGCAAGCGGGCTCTCCCAGAAAAGCAAGCCCCCTTGATTGTAAGGGATCGGAATCCCGGCAGCGATTCCCCAGCCTCTTGAAAGCCCCACCGGTTCTCCAGAATGCCTGGGATGTTGACATACTCCCCTGCCTAAAGGCAGGGGATCCTTGACGCTTCACAGACCGATGCCAGCAAGCTGGTCTTACTAGGACTCCGTCCCGCTGGCGCGAACAGTCTCCACCTCCGTTTTAGAGTCGGGCGCTCGCCTTGGCGGCGCGGAGCGCTTTGCCCCATCCCGACTTGCTCGATATTTTCAGAAGCCACCTCATCCCGGTCATGGACTGCTCCACAACCATCGCAGACCACCACCCGAGTGGCAAAGACCGCAACAGCGTTTCCAGCTTGCAAGCGCACTTGGTGTTTGTCACCCAATACAAACGCAGGATACTAAGGTTTGGACTTAATTGCGGCAGCATTTAAGAGCGTTGCCCAATCGATGGATTTTGGGATTTTAGAGTTTAACGGTGGAGCAGACCATGTTCATCTTTTGATTTTCTACCCACCTAAGTGGTCTTTTTCCAGATGGTTAACGCCCTCAAGGGAGTCTCCAGCCGCAGGTACGGGCAGGCTAAGTTTCCCAAGCCCTACGGCAAAACCGCCTTGTGGAGTCCTAGCTACTTTGCATCAGGTGTGGGTGGTGCTCCCCTGCAAGTCTTAGTTGCCTACATTCAGAACCAAGAAGAGCCGCCCTGTCGCGTCAGCGGGCCCTAGGCCTTAAGGGCGGGGTTTTAGACCCAGTTTTCTGATAAAAGACTGTTAACACAAACGCTCTCAGTGCAGGGCCATTGTCAGCAGCCCCTGCTGCCCCAGCAACACCTCCCGCAACAGGGTAACCAGGCCCACCCAAACCACAGGGGCCATGTCCACACCTCCCAGAGGCGGGATCAGGCGGCGGGTCGGGCGTAACAGAAACTCCGTCAGGCCGACCACCAGCGAGTAGGGCAACCGAGAAGTATCCAGTTGCGGATACCACGACAGAAAGATGCGCAGCACAAACAGGAGGGTGTAGAGCGCCAACAGCGGGCCAAGCACCCAAGAGGTGAGAATTGGCAGCATAGGTTACTCAAAGAACAGGTTTACTGGTGGCAGTTCTCTCCATTCTGCTCTAATTGGGAGGGTCTGCTGGAGTCCAGAGATACCTCGGGGAATGCAGGCGCTCGGCCCAAGTCAAACCCCAACTTTTTTAAACTTTAACCCTCTTCCCGAAAATGGCCTTACCGGCGGGGCAGCAACAGTTAAAGACTAGCGTCATAATGGACGTATCTTGCTGGACTGCAGGCAGGGATCCCATGCAAGGAAAACTACAAGAGATCGATATCCGCAGCATCCTTCAGCTCATCGAGCTGGGCCAGCGCACCGGTGAGCTTTTTGTAGAGGCCAGCCCCTCTGTCTACTGGTTTGTCTTCTTCCTGAATGGGCGGATTATCTACGCCTCTGAAACGGAAGGGAACATTGCCCGCCTCAGAGACTATCTGCACCGCTTCAAGCTGGAAGCCGCCCTGGAGGAAATTCAAATTCCCCACAAAGCCGCGGTCAACGCCCCCGAATACAACCGCCTCTGGTCTTTGCTGGAAAGCCACAAGCTCAACCCCAACCAGGGCAAGCAAATCCTGCTGGGCATGGTGCGGGAAGTCCTCTTCGACCTGCTCAGCCTCCACCAGGGTTCCTTCATTTTTGAGGCCGGATCCCCCCTGGCCCCCCAGTTGACCACCTTCCCCGTCACCCCCCTGCTCACCGAGATCGTAGCCCAAGTGCAGGAGTGGAAAAAACTGCACCCCTACATCCAAGCTCCCAACCAAGCTCCCACCATCGTCAACCCCCTGCCGCTCCAGCAAAACCTGCCCGCCCCCGTCTTCAAAGCCCTGAGCGAGTGGTCAGACGGCAAAACCAGCATTCGCCAGATGGGTCGCTACCTGGGTCGAGACACCCTGGCGGTGGCCAAGGCCATCTATCCCTACGTCCGCCAAGGGGCCATTCAACTGTCCGAGCCCGTCTTGATCGCGGAGCCCAAGCCCAGCCGTCCCCTCAAACCCAGCGATAAGCCCATCCACATCCTTTGCATCGACGACTCCATGGCCATCCAAAAAACCGTAGAGTTCATCCTGCAAAACGAGGGCTACCAGGTCACCACTATCGGCAATCCTCTCAAAGCCTTGGGACAGGTGTTTCTCCTCAACCCAGATATGATCCTCTGTGATGTGGCCATGCCCAAATTGGATGGGTATGAGCTGTGCGCCATGTTGCGCAAATCCAGCCAGTTCCGCGAAACCCCCATGATTATGCTGACCGGCAAGGATGGTTTTACCGACCGGATTAAGGCCCGCATGGCCGGAGCGAACGAATTTTTGAGCAAACCCTTTGCGGAAAAGGAGTTGTTGACCATTGTCGAATCCTACGTGGGCCCTCCCCCCAAACGGGGCGGTGGCGAATAGGCGTTGGGGTAGCCAAAATGTTGGCACAGAAGACTATAGGCGAAGTACTGGACAGAAGAGTGGCCTCACCGAAACAATAGGGGTAGCATGGCCGGCCCGGAGCCAGGGAGCCAGGTGAGGTTACAAGAGCAAACCTCAGTCAAAGCAGCCCGACGGTTGCGCGGGAGTGCAAAAGGAGCAAGACGGCGATGAGCAAAGTGCTGGTGGTGGATGACAACCGTACCTACCTGGAGACCATTTCCAGCTTGCTTTCCGAGAACGGTTTGGAAGTCTCCACAGCAACAGACGGCGTAGAGGCAATGGAGTGCATTCGCCAGCAGAAGCCTGATGTGGTGGTGCTGGATATTGTCATGCCGCGCATGAACGGCTACGAGGTATGCCGGGAAGTGAAGGGGGATGAAAGTACCAAACACATTCGCATCGTCATGTGTTCCACCAAAGACCAGACCTTTGATATCGAGTGGGCCAGGCGCAACCAGGCGGATGCCTATGTAACCAAGCCCTTTAAGCCCCAAGAGCTCCTGGCGACCATCAAACATCAATTGCGGGAGATGAATCGGAAATGAGTCGCGTTTTGGTGGTGGAAGATAGCCAATCCCAGCGGGAGATGATCAGCAAGCTGCTGCAGGAAAACGGCTTCGAGGTGATGACTGTGGAAGACGGGGTGGAGGCCGTAGAGGCGGTGAAGCAAAACAAACCCGACCTGATCGTGCTGGACATCGTCATGCCGCGCATGAACGGCTATGAGGTGTGCCGTCTTCTCAAGGCCGACCCTCTCACCCAAAAAACGCCCATCGTCATGTGTTCTTCCAAGGGCGAAGAATTTGACCGCTACTGGGGGATCCGCCAGGGAGCGGATGCCTACATTGCCAAGCCTTTCCAGCCCCAGGAACTGGTGGGTACGATTAAGCAATTACTGAGAGGCTGAGAGCTGCCCCTTCTGCTTCCACGCCTTTCGGTAGGTCCTGAGAACGACTCTGCGTTTTAAGCAGGGAGGGGGGCGGGATCAACAGTCCACAAGACTATCCATGCGGGGGAGCATCATGCTGGGGGATCTGGATTTATTGATGGGGGATGAGACCCAAGAGTTGCGGGAGATGGAGGCTCCCGAAGGTGAGCTATTCCTAAAGTTCAAGATTGCCACCGGGGAGGAATTTGCGCTGCCAGCGGTATCGGTTGTGGAGGTGATGAGCATTGGCCCAGAGAAAATCACCCCCATGCCCAATGTGGCCCCAGTTTTGCTGGGCACGCTGAATTTGCGGGGCGAGATCATCTGGGTTGCAGACCTGGGGCAATTTTTGGGGATCAGCCCGCCCCTGAACATCGACCGAGCCGAGATTCCTGTGGTGGCCGTGATGGATCAACAGGATTTGCTCATGGGCTTGGCTGTGGATTTAATTGTAGGCATGGAGTGGCTGAAGACTGAATTGGTGCGGCCTGCCCTCACGGCTCCTGAGTCCATGGCTCCTTTTTTGCGAGGGGAATGGGTGGTGCCCGGAACGGGATCGCGCTTGCCCTTGCTGGATCAGTCGGCCATTCTGAGATCCCATCGTTGGGGTTGACAAGCGGCCCCCTGTGAGTTCGGCGAGAGGAAAGTGTATAGTTCCTATCAAAGATCCAAGCTGACTCCATTCACAATGGGGAAAGCTGGACTGATGCTATCCCCTGCTGATGCGTAAGGGTGAGATTGCATAGTGGCCAAACCTTGAGAGGGCGGCAGAAAAGTGCATTCTTGACCGAATGGGGGCAGAAGGAGAGATAGCCTGCATCTATTATTCTAAGAGGTTCTGAGGTGTTGGGGGCGTTCCGTTTGCATCTGTGTTGAAGCGTGAACAGAGGTAGCCAAGCAGTGAAGGGAGGATCCATGGTTCCGAGCGCGAACAGTCAGAGAGACTACACCGATGCGGTGGCCGCCTTTTGGCAGGGAGACTACGTCCAGGCGGTGCGGTTGTTCAACCAAGTGGCTGCTGCTCAACCGCAAGATACTGCTGTCAAGCTGCTGCTGGCTTCAGCACAAAAACAAGCTGGGCAGTTGTTGGAAGCTCGCCAAACCTACAACACCATTTTACAAACAGCCAGTGATCCCGATGAGCTGGAGTCGGCCCGGAAGGGTCTAGAAGAGCTGTTGCAAATGGCACCGGAGCTGGCGGACATTTCCGATTCCCCAAGAGCGGACGAGTTTCGCCCTCAAGATGAGTTTGCACCTGGGTCGGATGCCTTTTCGGAAGAGGCTTTCCCTGCTGCCGATCCCTTCTTGCAGTTCGAGGGGATGGGGGAAGAGGAGGCGGATCCCTTCGCTCAAGATCCGTTTCCGCTGGAGGCGGACAGCCTTAGCGGCGATGGCGAAGTCTTCATGGGAGAAGAGAGATTTGGGGATCCCTTTGAGACCGGCCTGCAAATGCCGGGAGCTGATCCATTGTGTTCATCTTACCAGATGCCAACCCATTCTCGGGTAACACCACCGGCCACCTCGCGACGGGTAGGCTCGGAAGAGGGCGGGCCTCAAACCGATCCGGTGGTCGAAGATGACTTTGCCTTCCTCAACGAGTTCGATCGAGAGCATCTGGAAACCCTAGAAGGCGACTCCGACTCCATTACGCAGTTGGCCGGCGATGCCGATTTTCCCGATGAGATGGGCTTCTCCCTGCCCGGTCTTGAGGAAGAGGAAGGGGGATCCCTGGAAGAAAGCCTGCCGACCGAATTGGCTGCCCCCATGAGTGAGCCGATCCCTGCCCCCGATGAAGATACTGCCAGTCCCGGCTCTGCCCTCTTCGAGCTTGACGAGCTAGACAGCCTGGATCGCGAACTTGCCGGCATGGATGGCGGTGAGCCGGTGGGTGCCTTCCGCCCAGATGAGGGGGCGACCGGGGGGATGAGCCCAATGGCGGAGACCGGCAGCGGAGCGGCCCAAGTTCTGCAGCCTCAACGTCTGCCCACGGCCTCACTCCCCATCCCCAGTGCAGGCGAACAAGGGGCAAGAACCTCTGCCGGGATCGCCAACCGACCGATTGCGGATCGGCAATTGGCCATAGCGCTTATCCAAGGAGCTGTGAGTTTGGCTGCCGGCTTGGCGATTGGCCTTGGGATCCCGGCCAATGGGGGAGCTCGCTTGATTGCCGGGGTGATTGGAGGTGGGGTGATCGGCACAGGAGCAGGGGTTATCCTTGGAGCCGGCAGTGCCAAACAAGTTCGCTCCACCGCCCAAGAGCTGGCCAGTCATTTTGCCGCCTTGGCTCAGGGGAATTATTCAGTACGAGCCACAGTCAACACCCACGATGAGCTGGGGCGCTTGGCCGACAGCTTTAACCAGATGGCGGCTGCCATCGAAGCCAACTTCACCGAACTGAACCAGCGGGCTGCCGAGCAAGGGCAAGCTAAGGAAGACCTACAGCGCCAGGTGATTCGCCTGCTGGACGACGTGGAAGGAGCTGCCCGTGGAGACCTGACGGTGCGGGCAGAGGTGACTGCCGACGTGCTAGGGGCTGTGGCCGACTCCTTTAACCTGACCATTCGCAGTCTGCGAGACATTGTCAGCCAGGTGAAGCGGGCTGCTGCCGCCGTGAACGATGCCGCCTTGCAGAACGAGGACTTTGCCCGCAGCCTCTCTGCCGATGCTTTGCGCCAGGCGGAGGAGATCTCCAACTCCCTCAACTCCATTCAGGAGATGACGGACTCCATTCAACAGGTGGCCAGCAACGCCCGCGAAGCGGCCAACGTGACCGCCCAGGCCACAGAAGCAGCCGCTCGAGGCGGAGAAGCTGTGGATCGCACGGTGAGTGGCATCCTGGAGATCCGCGAAACCGTGGCAGAAACCACCCGCAAAGTGAAGCGATTGGCGGAATCCTCGCAGGAAATTTCCAAAATCGTGGCTTTGATCTCTCAAATTGCCTCTCGCACCAACCTGCTTGCCCTGAACGCCAGTATCGAGGCGGCCCGAGCCGGGGAATCGGGACGGGGTTTTGCCATTGTGGCCGACGAAGTGCGACAACTGGCCGACCGAGCCGCCAAAGCCTCGAAGGAGATCGAGCAGATCGTGTTGCAGATTCAATCGGAAACCGGCAACGTGATGACGGCTATGGAAGAAGGCACCCAACTGGTGATCGAGGGGACGCGGCGGGCCGAGCAGGCCAAGAACAGCCTGGACGAGATTATCGAGGTCAGTCGCCGGATCGACGAGTTGGTGCGGGCGATCTCTCAGGCCACCGTGCAACAAACGGAAACCTCTCGCTCTGTGGCGCAGGTGATGCAATCGGTGGAGTTGACCGCCAACGAGACTTCTAAAGAGGCGCAGAAGGTGGCAACTTCGCTACAACAGTTGGTGAGCATTGCCCGTGAGCTGCAAACTTCTGTCGGTCGGTTCCGGGTTGGGGATGAATGAGCAAATTTGCTGTTTTGAGGGCATTCTAGGGGCAAGGATCCCCATGAAGGAGAAGTCCCCGCTCTTCAATGGCAGTGGGATCCCCCTGTTGCAACTGTTGGCCGGACTTTTCGCCCAGGCGAGCCTCACCCTGTCCGGTCTGTTATTACTGAATGAAAACTTGTGGGCTGTAGGAAGGGCCTCCTGCCATGAATGAAGAAGCACAGAAGCGGATCCTCAGTTATTTCATCGAAGAAGCCCGCGACCACTTGGCAACGATTGAACAAGTGCTCCTCAGCCTGCGGGACAGCATGAGCGATCCCGAGCTGATCAACGAGCTGTTCCGAGCTGCTCACTCCATCAAGGGGGGAGCTGCCATGCTGGGCCTCACCAGCATCCAACGGACGGCCCACCGCATGGAAGATTTTTTCAACATCTTTCGCTCTCGCCCAGGCGGAGTGCCCGTCGATCAGCACCTGGAAACCCTGCTGCTGCGGGCCTTTGATGGGCTTTCGATGTTGTTGGAGGAGCTGCAGAGCCCCCGCGGCCTCACCCAGGAAGTCAGCAACACCACCCTGGCGGAACTGGAGCCGGTTTTTCAAGAGACCGAAAGGCACATTCAAAATCTTCTTGGCGAGGGCACTGTCTCAGCTCCCGTCTCGCCGCCGGCGGTTCGCACCCTGCAGCAGGACATGGCGGAGGTGGTGCCGCAGCAGTTGCGCCAGATGCTGGAGCTGTTTAAACAACGGGATCAGGCAGATGTCCGAAAGCGTTTGGTGGCGGCGAACGCCGTTCTCAAGGAGATCGGGCAAGTCCATCATCTGGCGGGCTGGCAACAGTTGACGGAAACCTTCGAGCAAGCCCTGGGCAACCCCGATGCCGACCTGCGAACTTTGGCTTTGGTTGCCTTGCGGGATTTGAAGCAAGGGCAGCAGCTTATCTTGGCCGGCAAGCCTGAGCAGGTTGCCCCTTCTTCAGAATTGCAACAATTGGCTCGCCCTGCCGCCCCTCCTGCCCCGCCGGATCCCCTTGAGGTGGTGGTGCATCAGCAGATCCCGGCCTTGTTGCGCCAGATGTTGGAACTCTTCAAACGTCCCGACGACCCAGCCACTCGACCGGCCCTGCAAGCGTTGGCGCAATCTTTGCAGGATTTGGGGCAATCCTCGGCTCTGGAACTGGGGGGCTGGACAGATTTGACCCGCTTGATCGGCGAGATTTTGGCGGATCCCGGCCAGGATTTGCGACAACTGGCCCTGCCGGTGCTGCGAGATCTGAAGCAAGCGCACCAAGCTCTGGCCGGCGGAGCGGCAAACACCATCCGACCCTCGGCTGAGTTGCTGGCTTTCCGCCCTGTTCCGGCAGCCCCTGAAGAGCCAGAAGTCCCTGAGCCCTTCGAGCTTGGTCTGGCTTGGGGGTCTGAGGCAGAGCCGTCATTCCCAGAACCTGGGGGTGCCCCAGAGGATTGGGCTGCGGCTGCTGGGATCCCTGCGGAGGAAAGCGCTGCCCCCGATCTGAGCTGGGAAGCGGTAACCCTCGCTGAGACATCCTTTCAAGAGGATGAGCCCGGAGCTGCCCTGTCGCCGGAGCAGGAGAGCGCAGAGGCAAGCGGAGATCTGGCGGCGGAACAGCCCTCATCCCTTTGGGAAGTGGGCACTGCTGAGGACTCCGTCCCGCTGGCGGGAACAGATTCAGAGCACCGATCTGCTCCCGCGGAAGAGGGGGATCTGGATCTGAGTTGGCCAGGGATCCGAGCCGAAGCGGCTTGGGAGGAAGACTGGAGGACAGCTGCCGTGCCGGCAGAAAGCCCAGAAGAGGACGGGCAGGGAGCTGACTTGGCCTCTGTTGCGGACGACTTCGGTCGCGTTAGCGGAGCGGAGCTCTATGCCACCCCCTTGGATCTGGAGGAAGAAGCCACCTCGGCCTTTGACGAGCTGTTCGCCAACGCAGAAGCGCTATCCGATATTGAAGAATTCCCAACGGAGCTGATCCCCTCCTCTCCTGAGCCCCTCTTGCAGACCTTTGAGGATCTGAGCCCAAGGTTGGACGAGGAGAGAGCCGAGGCAGATCTAGCGGAGCTGTTTGCCGAAGTGGTGAGTGAAGAGACAGAGGGGTTTGTCTCTGCTGAGCTCGCCTGGGATGCTGGACAGGAGCCGACTGACCGGAGCGCTGCTGCGGACATGAGCGAGGGATCCGGCTTTGTCCCAGACGAAGCCGCAAGTGCCGGGGTAGAGGCCCTATTTGAGCTGGAGGAACTTCCCGTAGAGAGTGCTTTCCGGCAGGAAGGGTCTCAGCTTCCGGACTTGGAGGCCGTTCCCGCTGGTGAGCCGGAGGCCGATCCTTGGGCGGCTGAACCGTCCCCACCCCTTCAGGAAGCCCTTGAGGACGGGGAAATCGCAGCAGACCTTTGGGCTGAATTTTCCGCGGATATCCAGCCGGAGGATTTTTCCATCCCAGCAGATTATCTGGCAGAGTCGGGATCCGACGAGGTGGGATCCTTAGAGTCCGCTGACTCTGCTGCCTTCGATACTGCCGAAGACAGCCTGGAGAGCTTTTTTTCCACCCCTGCGGCAGAAGCCGATCCGGCTTGGTCGATGCCGGAAGCAAGTGAACCTTCCGTATTTTTGGATCCCTCTTTTGGCCCATCCCTGGACATCGCTGAGGCTGATGCTGCCGAAGCTGAGCAACTGGGGGATCTCTTTATCGGCGAACCCTTCCCCACGTCGCCCGACATGGCCAATGAGCCGAGGGAATCGCCAATTCCAGACTTCGGAGCCGAGCTGAGCCTAGGGGATCTCTTCGCCGGCGAGACCCTCGAGGAGGCGTCCGATGGGGACTCCATCCCCCTGACCCAATCAGCAGCTGGGGACACAGCAGAAGCCCAAGAGTGGGCGCTTCTGGAGAATCTGTTCCCGGTGCAGGAGGAGTCTTTCGCGGAGCTGCAACCCACGGCTGAGGAGACAGCCACCCCTTCCCCGGAGATCTCCTTCGACCGCCTCGATGCCCTATTCACCCAGGAATCCGACCCAGAAGAACTGAGCCTGGGGGCCAGGGGATCCCTCTCGGCCATGGATAGCGACAGCCAGGTGGATCTGGATGAGTTGAGCCAGTTCTTTGCAGAAGGGGAAGCGCCCCAAGAAGAACCCCCCTTGGATCTTGCCACCTTCCTGGAGGACACAGAAGCTTTGCAAGCGAGCAGCCTGGCGGAAGTGCCCGTGTCTGAGCCAGAGCCGCCGGTTGCCGCACTGGAGGAAGAAAATGCCCTCCAGCCTGCGGAGGACGATCTGGAAAGCCAGTTGGCCAGCCTGTTTGCAGAGGATGAATCCTTAGCCGTTCCTGTTGGCGAGGCCGAGACCCCAGAGGAAGAGGCGCTGGAAGCTGCTCGGGCTCCCCGTTTGGACGATTTGGCCGCCCTCTTCGACGCTGCCGAGCCGGCGGTAACCCCTGAGCTAGAAAAGGCTATCGCCCCCCTTGTGGGATCCCCTGCAGCCGCGAGCGGCGAGGCTGCTGACGACTTTGCAGCCCAGCTGGAATCGCTCCTGGGCGATCTCGAGGTTCCTGCCCAAGCACCTGCTGCGGAGCCAGCACCTTCGCCGCCAGTTGCCGCTGCTGCTCCAGCAACCCCCACCCCAGCAGCAGCTGCCCCGGCGGCAACTGGGCCGACTTCACGGCGAACTGCTGCCCTCAGCAACCCCGTGATGCGGGTGGAGGTGCGCCACCTCGACTCCATCAACAACCTGGTGGGAGAGTTGGTGGTCATCCGCAACAGCATGGAGCAAAACCAAACCCGTCTGCGCCAGTTTCTGGATGGCCTGTTGGGCCGTGTGCAACAGCTAGGGGATCTGGGCCAGCGCATGCGGGATCAGTATGACCGCTCCTTGCTGGAATCGGCTTTGTTCTCCAGCCGCAGCGGCTCAGCCTATGGCGGCACGGTGACGGTGGGCTTCGGTCGAAATGGCGAGGGATCCACCCGAGGCAGGCGCGGCCATTCCTCCGGCCAAGAGTTCGACAAGCTGGAGATGGACCAGTTTACGGCCTTCCACGCTCTGGCCCAGGAGATCATTGAGCTCATCGTGCGGGTGCGCGAGTCCTCCTCCGACATCGAGTTTGCCGTGGATGAGGCAGAGCAGATTACCCGCCAATTTCGCCAGGTGACCACCCAACTGCAAGAGGGCCTGAACCGGGCGCGCATGGTGCCCTTCTCGCAAGTTGCCGACCGCTTGCCCCGCGCCATTCGGGATCTCTCCATCAAAACGGGCAAGCAGGCCAGCCTGGTGGTGGAGGGACGCGACACCCTTATCGACAAGGCCATCCTGGAGGAGCTCTATGACCCGATGACCCATCTGGTGAACAACGCTCTGGTTCACGGGATCGAGCCCCCTGAGGAGCGTCGCCGGGCGGGCAAACCCCCTGAGGGCAAGATCGTCGTCAAAGCCTTCTATCAGGGCAACCAGACGATCATCATCGTCTCGGACGACGGCGCCGGGATCCCGGTGGAGAAAGTCAAGGCCAAAGCTCAAAGGTTGGGGCTGCTGGCGGAACAAGCCGACGAGGACGAAGTGTTCAACGTTCTCTTCCACCCCGGCTTCAGTGTTCGCGAGGCCAGCGAAGTGGACGATCTGGCCGGTCGGGGGGTTGGCTTGGATGTGGTGCGCCGCAACATCACCGATCTGCGCGGCAGTATCCAAGTGGATTCTGTGCGGGGCAAAGGAACCACCTTCACCATCCGTCTCCCCCTCACCCTGAGCATCTCCAAGGCCATGGTGTGTGTCAGCGACAAAGCCCTGATCGCCTTCCCCCTGGATGGCGTGGAGGAGATGCTGGATGTTCCTGCCGACGAAGTTCAGCCGGATGAGCAGGGGCGGCCCTCAATTCTCTGGCGGGATCAGCGCCTTCCCTTCCAGCCCCTCTCGAATCTGCTGGCCTACAGCCGCAGCCACAGCCGCAGCCGTTCTGAGGTGTACAGCATCACTCAGGATGAGGGCATCATTCCCATTGTCATCCTGCAAAGTGCCGGTCAGTATGTTGCTCTGCAGGTGGACAGCTTTGTGGAAGAGCAGGAAATCGTGATCAAGCAACTGCGCGGGCCTGTGCCCAAGCCGCCGGGCATTTCTGGGGCAACGGTGTTGGGGAACGGGCGGGTGCTGCCGATTGCCGACATCATCGAGCTGGTGGACATAGCCCACGGTCGCCGTCGGGATCTCAACCGCTTCTGGCTGGATCACCGGGATGAGGAGCCGACCCCGGAAGAGGTGCGTCAGACCACGGTGCTGATCGTGGACGACTCGATTACCGTTCGGGAGCTGCTCTCAATGTCTTTCCAGAAGGTGGGCTACCGGGTGGAACAGGCGCGGGATGGCCAGGATGCCTGGGAAAAGCTGCGCGGCGGCCTGCCCTGCGACCTTATCTTCTGCGACATTGAGATGCCGCGCATGGACGGCCTAGAGCTGCTCACCCGCCTGCGAGAAGACAGCAACTTCAAGCATCTTCCGGTTGCCATGCTCACCTCGCGGGGGGCAGAACGGCACCGGCAAACAGCACGGGAACTGGGAGCAACTGCCTACTTCACCAAGCCCTATCTGGAAGAGGAGCTGCTCAGCGCTGCTGCCCGCATGCTGCGAGGAGAACAGTTGTTGGCGCCTAACCCAACTTCCCAATCACAACAGTAGTGCAGTTCTGGACGGGGTGCTGTAGGCATGGCACTCTTGTATCAGCGGGTGCCGAACAGGCGATCCCCTGCATCTCCCAGGCCGGGGATGATGTACCCGTGCTCGTCTAGGCCATCGTCTACAGCAGCGGTATAAATCGGCACATCCGGGTTCTGTTTGTGGAAATATCGGATCCCTTCTGGGGCGGCCACCAGGCAAATGAAGCGGATCGACTTGGGTCGAGTTTGGCGTAGGCGTGCCACAGCCGCTGCTGCCGAATGGCCGGTGGCCAACATCGGATCCACCACCAGCACCTCACGATCCTCGATATCGGTGGGCACCTTGAAGTAGTACTCGATGGGGATCAGGGTATGGGGATCCCGATACAAGCCAATATGCCCCACCCGTGCTGATGGGATCAGCTCCAGCATGCCGTCGAGGAGCCCTTGGCCGGCCCGCAGGATCGAGACCAGCACCAGCTTTTTCTCTGCCGCCAACATCGGCGCCAACATTGGGGCCATCGGGGTTTGAATGGGCTGCAGCTTGAGGGGCAAATCGCGGGTCACCTCGTAGGCCATCAAGAGGCTGATCTCCCGCATCAGCGCCCGGAAGTCGGCGGTTGTGGTTTCAACACGGCGCATGAGGCTGAGCTTGTGCTGTACCAGAGGGTGATCGATGGTAATCACCTGGGCCGCCATGCTGTGCTCCTGAGATAAAGGGATCCCGTGATGGATGCCAGAATAGCAGAAGCGCTTGTCCCCCCGGTGGGCCGAAGGCTCTATCTGCTTGCTGTTGTCAAGGGGAGTAATCCGTGCAGATCCGCTTTGCTGTGGTGAGCGATCCCCACGTCGCCCTCCCTTCCACCCTTTGGGATCACCCCAGCCGATTTCACCTGGTAGAGGTGAGCATCCCGGCTCTGGAACAGGTTTTGCAGCATCTGGTGCAGTTGCCTCTGGATTTTCTGCTGTTGCCGGGGGATCTGACCCAGCATGGGGAGCCGGAAAACCATGCATGGCTGGCAGAGCGGCTGGCTCGACTGCCCTTTCCGGCTTTTGTGGTGCCCGGCAACCACGATGTGCCCCAGCCCGAGGCCAGCGGGCGCTCTATTGGTTTGGCGGATTTTCCCCGCTACTACCGAGCTTTTGGCTACGAGGATGGGCAGTCTTTGGATTACAGCCGGGTTCTGCGGCCAGGGATCCGTTTGATCGGCCTCAATTCCAACCATTTTGATGCTCAGGGTCAATTGGTAGGGTGTCTAACCCCAGAACAACTGACCTGGCTGGAGAAAGAATTGGCGGCAGCCGAGGAAGAGCTGGTGCTGCTGATGGTGCACCATAATGTGGTCGAGCATCTGCGCGGCCAGTCTCTCCATCCCTGGGGGCGTCGCTACATGCTGGAGAATGCCTCTCAGTTGCGGCGGCTGCTGCAAGCTTATGGGGTGCAACTGGTGTTCACCGGACATCTGCACATCCAGCACATCGCCCGACGAGGGGGGGTTTACGACATTACCACCGGCTCTTTGGTCAGCTTTCCCCACCCCTACCGCCTTGTCGAGATCCGGTCGGATCGAGAGACCGGAATCCAAGTCCATATCCAGAGCTACCGGGTGGGATCCCTGCCCGATTGGCCCGATTTGCAAGCGTTCTCCCGGGAGTGGATGGCCCAGCGCAGCGAACCAGCGGTGGTTAAGTTTTTAACCTCCGCACCGCTGAATTTGCCTTTGGAACAGGCACAAGCCTTGGCCCCACAATTGCGCTACTTTTGGGCAGCGGTGGCTGCCGGGGATCCAGACCTCACTTTCCCAGACTTTCCCCAGCCAGCAGGCCGATTTCTGGAGCGTTTCAGCCGTTGTTTTCGCTGCCCGCCTGATAACCAGGCCCAGTTTCAGTTCGCTTCCAATTTCTTTTCCAATTCTTTTCCAATTTCTAGGGATCCCCCCGAAGGGGGAACAAAAAAGTCTTCCTGGAAGGGAAGATCCTAATCCCCAAGTTTCCAATTTCTAGGGATCCCCCCGAAGGGGGAACACAAACATTAATATACCAGGTCCGGCATACAAAATATTAATGTTTCCAATTTCTAGGGATCCCCCCGAAGGGGGAACTACATGCAAAGTGTACTTGAGGGTATAGCGAAGTTTCCAATTTCTAGGGATCCCCCCGAAGGGGGAACAGTATCAAGATAGCGATCTGTTGGTCCTCGGTGTTGTTTCCAATTTCTAGGGATCCCCCCGAAGGGGGAACGTTCTTTACCCTCTGTTAAGGGAGGTCTACTATGTATTATGTTTCCAATTTCTAGGGATCCCCCCGAAGGGGGAACTTTTGGGCCAATGTTTGATTGGCTCACCGACCTCGAAACGTGTTTCCAATTTCTAGGGATCCCCCCGAAGGGGGAACAAGCGGTAAAAGCCCTGCGTAAGCAGGCTAAAGCCGCACGTTTCCAATTTCTAGGGATCCCCCCGAAGGGGGAACATGGGAGCAAGCGCTTGTATATGCGCCACTGCTCTTTCCGTTGTTTCCAATTTCTAGGGATCCCCCCGAAGGGGGAACCAAGGGCAAGTATTTCACATTGTTGAAGTCCGTGTAAAGTTTCCAATTTCTAGGGATCCCCCCGAAGGGGGAACAAACCGTCCTCTGCTATGGAGACATGGCGGTTTCTGGTTTCCAATTTCTAGGGATCCCCCCGAAGGGGGAACTACTTATACCCGCCTTTGATAGAGACTTCTACAACATGCAAGTTTCCAATTTCTAGGGATCCCCCCGAAGGGGGAACTTTGTGGGTACAGAATATCTCTGCCCATTGATGAATACGGTTTCCAATTTCTAGGGATCCCCCCGAAGGGGGAACTCTCATTCCATCAGGAGACTCACCGTAAGTTTCAGTGGTAAGTTTCCAATTTCTAGGGATCCCCCCGAAGGGGGAACATCAACTAGTTGAGGTTGCATCCCAATTCGGTTCAGTTGTTTCCAATTTCTAGGGATCCCCCCGAAGGGGGAACAAAACTATCTCTCTCTCTTTGGAGGTCAATATGTCTATTGTTTCCAATTTCTAGGGATCCCCCCGAAGGGGGAACTTCGCCGTGTTAAGTTGATATGCCGCACGTACTGCACGGCGTTTCCAATTTCTAGGGATCCCCCCGAAGGGGGAACCTGCACAAGTTGTTTCGTAAGAGCAGCTTTGCAGTCCGAAAGGTTTCCAATTTCTAGGGATCCCCCCGAAGGGGGAACGAAGAAGTTGTGCGGGAAGCACTCAGAATGGTTGAAGTTTCCAATTTCTAGGGATCCCCCCGAAGGGGGAACACCCCGAGGCTCATTCTAACAATACTACAAAAATTCCTAAAGTTTCCAATTTCTAGGGATCCCCCCGAAGGGGGAACTCGAACAAACGGGGGTTCTTAACGGAGGTTTAAGAAGTTTCCAATTTCTAGGGATCCCCCCGAAGGGGGAACAAATTTAACAGTGAAGTTAAACGAAGCCTCCGTAAGAAGGTTTCCAATTTCTAGGGATCCCCCCGAAGGGGGAACGCTCAGAGCAGCATTGCAGTACCAAGCCGCCAAGCTTGGTAGTTTCCAATTTCTAGGGATCCCCCCGAAGGGGGAACCCCTAGTACTCTGGAAGCATCCCAGAGACCTTCCCGGGCGTTTCCAATTTCTAGGGATCCCCCCGAAGGGGGAACATAGCGGCTTTTGCCTCACACATTTCTCTAATTTGTCTCCGTTTCCAATTTCTAGGGATCCCCCCGAAGGGGGAACTAAAAAAAGGCTGCCAATAAGGCAGCCTTCGAGAGTTTCCAATTTCTAGGGATCCCCCCGAAGGGGGAACTTTTGTCACGATCTTCATCGAAGTAAACCCTGGTAGTGTCGGTTTCCAATTTCTAGGGATCCCCCCGAAGGGGGAACAGGGTGTTCCCTTCACCAATAACCAGGCTGAACGAGAGTTTCCAATTTCTAGGGATCCCCCCGAAGGGGGAACTTACACAGATAGGGTTGTCCGGGAACGCATGCCCGGATGTTTCCAATTTCTAGGGATCCCCCCGAAGGGGGAACCTCAGGTGGGCACTGACCTTCATTGATCTTGACCCCATTGGTTTCCAATTTCTAGGGATCCCCCCGAAGGGGGAACTCGTTCATTTCTACATCCCGGTAACCCGCCATAACTAGTTTCCAATTTCTAGGGATCCCCCCGAAGGGGGAACCAAAAGATCTTTGGTCGCTGCTACACAGCAGATCTTTGGCGAGTTTCCAATTTCTAGGGATCCCCCCGAAGGGGGAACACAAAGCAACTGTACTCTCATTAGATACAGAGCTTAGTTTCCAATTTCTAGGGATCCCCCCGAAGGGGGAACTTACTGATGGGCCCCTGGCCCTGATGGCGTTTGCCTACGTCTTCCCGTTTCCAATTTCTAGGGATCCCCCCGAAGGGGGAACTCCTGCGTATGTAGTACAGCAAGTACAGGACGCTTATTGTTTCCAATTTCTAGGGATCCCCCCGAAGGGGGAACGCCGCCAGGGGAGCTACCGATTAGGCACATTTCTCGTTTCCAATTTCTAGGGATCCCCCCGAAGGGGGAACTGCCGTTAGCTTATTATAAGCCTCTTCCACGTCCCTTTGGAGTTTCCAATTTCTAGGGATCCCCCCGAAGGGGGAACTGAAACTATAAAAGCACCTCAAATGCAATATGCATTGTGGGTTTCCAATTTCTAGGGATCCCCCCGAAGGGGGAACGGAATACCTGGGTGCTTTAGGGGGAGGTTTAGTTATTGTTTCCAATTTCTAGGGATCCCCCCGAAGGGGGAACAAGTGCTACCTGGCCCCACCCGATTTCCTCGCTCGGTTGTTTCCAATTTCTAGGGATCCCCCCGAAGGGGGAACCTCTACTGCTGCCGAGTAGCTTAGCTCTGGTGGGAATGTTTCCAATTTCTAGGGATCCCCCCGAAGGGGGAACACCCACCCAACACAAAATAGTGCGGGTGGCACATAGAGGTTTCCAATTTCTAGGGATCCCCCCGAAGGGGGAACTCGAGATGGCCAAGGCGGCCTATGAGTGCAAATTCGGCGAGTTTCCAATTTCTAGGGATCCCCCCGAAGGGGGAACCATAAGCCAGGAAGTAAGGTCTTCCGTTAAACAATCGGCGAGTTTCCAATTTCTAGGGATCCCCCCGAAGGGGGAACAGGGAGGTAGTTATGCCAAAGTACACGAAGGAGCAGATGTTTCCAATTTCTAGGGATCCCCCCGAAGGGGGAACCGAACTCGTAGACAATGTTCCTAGCCCTTCCTGGGCAGTGTTTCCAATTTCTAGGGATCCCCCCGAAGGGGGAACCCCGTGGGATCCGCAGCTCTGCTGCGGATGCCTTGGCTCTGCCAAGGATGTTTCCAATTTCTAGGGATCCCCCCGAAGGGGGAACTTAGCCAACAGAAGGTTGACGGGGTCCCCGTCGAAGTGTTTCCAATTTCTAGGGATCCCCCCGAAGGGGGAACCAACCTTCATGGAGCACTACCCAGTGTCCCATGAAGTAGAAGGTTTCCAATTTCTAGGGATCCCCCCGAAGGGGGAACGTTTAAGATTAACGGGTTCTCCCTCAAGGAGGCGCCTGTTGGTTTCCAATTTCTAGGGATCCCCCCGAAGGGGGAACGTTGCACTACTTGGTTTGTGAGCGCTTCTGCGATCGCTGGTTTCCAATTTCTAGGGATCCCCCCGAAGGGGGAACATCGTGCGGGCCTGCTCCGCAAGGTGCACAACAAGCAGGGTTTCCAATTTCTAGGGATCCCCCCGAAGGGGGAACATCCCCAACTTGGCTTTAAGTTCTGCTAGTTCCTCATCCTCGTTTCCAATTTCTAGGGATCCCCCCGAAGGGGGAACAAGATCTGCCTTGCCCTACTTGGGCAATTGCCTGTGGTTTCCAATTTCTAGGGATCCCCCCGAAGGGGGAACTCGAAGAAGGCATTCCACAGCCCGATTGGGCAACAGGGTTTCCAATTTCTAGGGATCCCCCCGAAGGGGGAACTGGTATTGGCAAACCTGGAACAACGGGTTGCCAATCAAGTTTCCAATTTCTAGGGATCCCCCCGAAGGGGGAACTCGAGCAAATCTACCGCTACCGCGTATTCGTCCCTCGTTTCCAATTTCTAGGGATCCCCCCGAAGGGGGAACAGGGTATAGTGGTAGAGCATGTGTTCTTACCACATGCACCCGTTTCCAATTTCTAGGGATCCCCCCGAAGGGGGAACGTCTTTTTCATAACCCAGCTCGAGGGAGATGATACGCGGAAGTTTCCAATTTCTAGGGATCCCCCCGAAGGGGGAACTCGCCATTTGACCATTTGATTTTCATAACCACCTCTCCCTTGTTTCCAATTTCTAGGGATCCCCCCGAAGGGGGAACTACTGCCAACTCTGGCAATCGCGGTGTTGAATGCAATTAAACTTGTTTCCAATTTCTAGGGATCCCCCCGAAGGGGGAACTGCACCGTCCTTTGATATCTACGAGGGGTTTCAATGTTTCCAATTTCTAGGGATCCCCCCGAAGGGGGAACTGGTCGTAGAACTGGACACCGAACGTCTCCGACTCTCGCTCAAGTTTCCAATTTCTAGGGATCCCCCCGAAGGGGGAACACCCTAAATGAAGATCGGTAGGGGCGCAGGGGCACTAGTTTCCAATTTCTAGGGATCCCCCCGAAGGGGGAACGCGGCCATTGTTGTTGAAACGGAAGGACAACACCTGTTTCCAATTTCTAGGGATCCCCCCGAAGGGGGAACTGCATGAGGACGCTATCGTCGACGGTATTCCCACTGTTTCCAATTTCTAGGGATCCCCCCGAAGGGGGAACGTTCTGCGTAGCCATCAGCTTCAACCCAGGGTCCGAACAGTTTCCAATTTCTAGGGATCCCCCCGAAGGGGGAACAATGGGGGTACTCTAGAGCCGTACCAGCTCTATGAGTGGGCGTTTCCAATTTCTAGGGATCCCCCCGAAGGGGGAACTACAAGGGAGGAGTACATATGAAAGTCCCTGCTACCCTTATTCGTGTTTCCAATTTCTAGGGATCCCCCCGAAGGGGGAACCCGAACTAGTTCTAGGTGACGACGTGCTTCACGTCGTGGAGTTTCCAATTTCTAGGGATCCCCCCGAAGGGGGAACTACCAGAGCCGTACCAACCTGCAGCGGAAGCCTTTTTTCACGTTTCCAATTTCTAGGGATCCCCCCGAAGGGGGAACACTCAATTGGATCGGGGATTCCTATGACCCCGATTGTGATAGTTTCCAATTTCTAGGGATCCCCCCGAAGGGGGAACCCTCCCCCAACCAACACACCCAGGTATTTCACCTGGGTGTGTTTCCAATTTCTAGGGATCCCCCCGAAGGGGGAACACTAGTTTTATGTATTTATACAGGTTATTTAGATAAGATTTGTTTCCAATTTCTAGGGATCCCCCCGAAGGGGGAACTAGAGCAGGTTAATGTGACTCCCTGCCTTGATTGGAGGTTTCCAATTTCTAGGGATCCCCCCGAAGGGGGAACTTGAAGCTGCGCAGGACGACTGGGAGGCTGTCCGTAGTTTCCAATTTCTAGGGATCCCCCCGAAGGGGGAACTTACTTTCATTATTCGCTCCTTTTGAGTTGTGTCTGAATCGGCTAGTTTCCAATTTCTAGGGATCCCCCCGAAGGGGGAACCCCCGTTCTACCGGGGTTGGACTCTGAAGGTCGGAGCGTTTCCAATTTCTAGGGATCCCCCCGAAGGGGGAACTCCCCTTTTAAGGGAGGGAGTGCAAAATGCTAATTGGTTTCCAATTTCTAGGGATCCCCCCGAAGGGGGAACAAACAGCTACTGAACTTTGATAATTTATTACAACACTATCTCGTTTCCAATTTCTAGGGATCCCCCCGAAGGGGGAACTTGAGCAATTCGATCCAGATAAGCTTCGAGCTTATTGTTTCCAATTTCTAGGGATCCCCCCGAAGGGGGAACCTGGCCCGTGGCGAGCGTTGAGCTACGAGCGCGCGCAGAAGTTTCCAATTTCTAGGGATCCCCCCGAAGGGGGAACATCGTAGTCCAGTTTTTTATCCCAGTAACCAAGAATAACTAACTGTTTCCAATTTCTAGGGATCCCCCCGAAGGGGGAACTTGAGCGTTATTACGCAGTATTTCGTTACAATGGCAACCACGACGTTTCCAATTTCTAGGGATCCCCCCGAAGGGGGAACAGTAACGTTAGATCACCATGAAGAGGTAGTGCTAGTCCAAGTTTCCAATTTCTAGGGATCCCCCCGAAGGGGGAACGACGGCTCTACACTGCTACCGAGTTGGGTGGCTCGGTACTGTTTCCAATTTCTAGGGATCCCCCCGAAGGGGGAACAACTACGAACGAGACGGATGGCTGCCAAGTAATGTTTCCAATTTCTAGGGATCCCCCCGAAGGGGGAACAGGCATACTTAGGTCCTCCTCGGGAGGTAACTTCCAGTTTCCAATTTCTAGGGATCCCCCCGAAGGGGGAACCACCGACGACAGTGAACTTCCCGACGCTTGGACTACGTCCCTGGTTTCCAATTTCTAGGGATCCCCCCGAAGGGGGAACACGAAGACTAATTGCACTTTGCACTACAAAACCCTAAAGTTTCCAATTTCTAGGGATCCCCCCGAAGGGGGAACAGTTTTGGAGCCATGTCCATGATGGACTGGCTCACCGACCGTTTCCAATTTCTAGGGATCCCCCCGAAGGGGGAACACTCCCTTATACAAACTCTTAGGTTACTCAAGCGAGGGGGGTTTCCAATTTCTAGGGATCCCCCCGAAGGGGGAACATTATCACTCCAGAAAAACTCAAGCCCATTCAAAGGTTTCCAATTTCTAGGGATCCCCCCGAAGGGGGAACATTTTAACCTCCCTTTACTAAGGAGAAACAACACCCAGTTTCCAATTTCTAGGGATCCCCCCGAAGGGGGAACTACCTTCGAGGGTCACCCAGAAGCCTTCCACCCCAATGTTTCCAATTTCTAGGGATCCCCCCGAAGGGGGAACGATTATTCAGTTAACTCCTCTTGTTCAGGAGGGAGAGGGAGGGTTTCCAATTTCTAGGGATCCCCCCGAAGGGGGAACTTGAATCCGGCATCGTTCTAGAGAGTTTACGCATTGTTTCCAATTTCTAGGGATCCCCCCGAAGGGGGAACAGTTAGAAGCGTCCACTTTTGCTGGGTAAAGTTCCAGGTTTCCAATTTCTAGGGATCCCCCCGAAGGGGGAACTCGTACATAGCTGCTCCTCCCTGTATTGGGGTAAATGTTTCCAATTTCTAGGGATCCCCCCGAAGGGGGAACCGCCGGTCGTTTCACAGTTGTGGGGATTACCCAAGGTAACGACAGTTTCCAATTTCTAGGGATCCCCCCGAAGGGGGAACAAGGCACAGCGTGCCGAACGCAAGCGGCAGAAATTCAACAAAGTTTCCAATTTCTAGGGATCCCCCCGAAGGGGGAACTTATGGCTCAATTGACACACCGTGCACAACGCCGCGCGTTTCCAATTTCTAGGGATCCCCCCGAAGGGGGAACACGACAACATCTTTGCGTGAGACACGCGCAACGTCGTGTTTCCAATTTCTAGGGATCCCCCCGAAGGGGGAACTTTTCTACGCGCTTAAGGGAGCTTATCCCACTGAGCTGTTTCCAATTTCTAGGGATCCCCCCGAAGGGGGAACGGCCTAAAACAATTGGCACAAGTTGCATGGCCCAGCACGTTTCCAATTTCTAGGGATCCCCCCGAAGGGGGAACGTGGAAGCCCGAGGGCTTCAGACACCGTCATGCGAATATTCTTGTTTCCAATTTCTAGGGATCCCCCCGAAGGGGGAACTTCATACCGAGAGCTTAAAGAGCCGGATCTTAGCTGCGTTGTTTCCAATTTCTAGGGATCCCCCCGAAGGGGGAACAGGGGACAATCGGTTCAAAGACCTGGTCCCAGTGACATCGAGTTTCCAATTTCTAGGGATCCCCCCGAAGGGGGAACAATGCCCTAGAAGCCTCAGGAAGACCTCAGAAACATGTTTCCAATTTCTAGGGATCCCCCCGAAGGGGGAACCTGAAGCCGGGCGAGGTGGTTTTACCTAAACAGGTCCTTGATCGTTTCCAATTTCTAGGGATCCCCCCGAAGGGGGAACTACTTAACTTCATTATTTATCGTCTTGAAGGTGTATTACGTTTCCAATTTCTAGGGATCCCCCCGAAGGGGGAACTCACTTTGTTGGTGAGCTAAGTAGAATCGCTAGAGTTTGTTTCCAATTTCTAGGGATCCCCCCGAAGGGGGAACGTTAATTTGCGCACTTCCTTAGCTAAGGAGATCGCCCACTGTTTCCAATTTCTAGGGATCCCCCCGAAGGGGGAACGGCTTACGTGAGCCCGGTAGATGTTCAGTTCTGTCTGCAAGTTTCCAATTTCTAGGGATCCCCCCGAAGGGGGAACACCAC
Source organism: Thermostichus sp. MS-CIW-25 (assembly GCF_054060015.1). Lineage (NCBI taxonomy): Bacteria > Bacillati > Cyanobacteriota > Cyanophyceae > Thermostichales > Thermostichaceae > Thermostichus > Thermostichus sp. MS-CIW-25. The sequence goes on along the minus strand of NZ_JBSSCS010000014.1, from coordinate 13,944 downwards.
CCCTATTAAAGCCAAGCAGGGCAAGGGATGCAAGACCCGTTTGCGAGGGATCCGGAAAAAAGGGGGCAAAAAGAGTTTCGGCGAGGGGGTTTTGGGGCCGGAAAGCCTTGTGGCACAAGGCGTCGAGGGATCCGACGAAAGAATGGGCTTTTCCGAGATTTTGAGGGACGCTCGCAGAGGCGTTGATACCGTTTTGGTGTTCTTTTGGAAACATCAGGATCCCTGAGGTTTGGCTAGGCTATCTGTTGGCAGGTGGCGAGCTCCTGCTAGGGTTGCTCGATATGGGAGCGGGGCTCCAGGTGGATGAGGATCCGCGCCGGCCCGTAGCGCCCTTGCAGGAGGTGTTCGACTTCCTCAGTGAGGCGGTGGGCGGACTCGATATCCTGCGGCTCCACCACCAGGTGCATCTCGATAAAGACTATCTCCCCGGGGATGCCGCGGGAAGTGATGTCATGGCAGTCGAGCACGCCTGGCACGCTCAGGATCAGATCCCGCAGGGCCTCAGAGGGGATCGCCACCCGGTCGGTGAGGTAGGGAAGATTCTCCTGCAGCACTTCCCAGCCGCTTCGGAGCACCAGCAGCGCCACCGGCAAAGCCAGGGCTTGATCCAACCAAGGGATCCCCCAATAATGCATGCCGGCCAACCCCAGCAACACCGTCAGCGTCACCCCAACGTCGCTGAGGGTATGGCGCGCATCGGCCAACAGCAGCGAGCTGGACAGAGCTTTGCCCCAGCGGTGCTCGTAGAGGGTAACAAAGACATTAATGCCCAGCACGCCCACCATCACCCCCAAGGTTAGCTCGTCAATCTGCAGGTGGGGCTGGGGCTCCCAAAACCGCTCCACGGCTGTGCGCAAGATTTCCAGGCTGGCCATCCCCAAAAAGGCAGCGATCCCCAGCGCTCCAATGGCTTCAAACTTGCGATGGCCGTAGGGATGGTCGTCATCGGGCTCTGGCGAAGAAAAGCGCACGGCCACCAAGCCCAAAATGTTGCTGGCGCTGTCGGTGGAGCTGTGCAGGGCATCGGCAATGAGGCTCAGGGATCCCGTCGTCAGCCCCAGGATTAACTTGATCAGAAACACCAGGACATTTAGCCCTAGCGTGACGTACAGCACCCTCTGCACTTGGCGCTGACGGCGGCTGGCTATGGCAGCAGAATCCAGAAAGCTCACTGCAGCTCGGGCGGGGATCCACAGATATCCTGCTTTGTTCTGTCACCGACCTCAATAGGGGTAAGGGAGGGTACCCTAAAAGCAAGCTGCTAAGGCTTAGTCAAGTGGCCGCCGATTGGGGAGCGAACTCTGAGTATGCACGTTGCTGTGGTAGGCGCTGGCTATGTGGGCCTGGTAACAGGGGCTTGCCTGGCTCACCTAGGAAATAGCGTTATCTGTGTGGACAACAACTCCGCCAAGATTGAAGGGCTGCAGCGGGGTCGCCTGCCCATCTACGAGCCCGGCCTGGAAGAGCTGGTGCGGGAGGGAACTGCGGCGGGTCGGCTGCACTTTAGCACCGATCTGGGCTCTGGGATCCAGGCCAGCGAGGTGGTGTTTATTGCCGTGGGCACCCCGGCCCTGCCCAGCGGGGATCCCGATCTGCGCTACGTGGAAGCAGTGGCGCGGGAAATTGGCCAGCATCTGGACGAGCACTATCGAGTCATTGTCAACAAATCCACTGTGCCCATTGGCTCCGGCGACTGGGTGCGCATGCTCATTTTGGACGGGGCCGCCGAAGCCGCCAAGCAGCGGCTGAGCAGCCGAGAAGTGGGGAGAGATCCAGAGGCCAGATCCCTGACCTTGGAGCTCTCGCCTTGGACGCCGCAGTTTGACGTGGTGAGCAACCCCGAGTTCCTACGGGAGGGCAGTGCCATCCAAGATACCTTCTACCCGGATCGCATTGTGATTGGCTCCAACAGCCCCCGCGCCATTGAAATCATGCGGCAGCTTTACAAACCCATCCTCAGTCGCCAGCAGGGTCTGGGCGGGGATCCCGTGCCTTTGCTGGTGACCGACCTGGCTTCTGCCGAAATGATCAAGTATGCCGCCAACGCCTTCCTGGCCACCAAGATTAGCTTCATCAACGAAATGGCCAACATCTGCGAGCGCACCGGCGCCGACATCACCCAGGTGGCGGAAGGGATCGGCCTAGATAGGCGCATTGGCCGCGCCTTTCTCAACGCTGGCATAGGGTGGGGCGGAAGCTGCTTCCCCAAAGATCTGGCGGCTCTCATTCAAACCGCTGCTGACTATGGCTATGAGGCCAAGCTGTTGCAGGCCACGGTGGAGGTTAACCGAGAACAGCGGCAGCGCCTGGTGGAAAAGCTGCAGCAGGCCCTCAAGGTGCTCAAGGGTAAAACCGTTGGCCTTTTGGGCCTCACGTTTAAACCCCACACCGACGACCTGCGGGATGCCCCTTCCCTGACTTTGATCGAACAACTCCACCGTCTGGGGGCCAAGGTCAAGGCATATGATCCGATTGTATCCGCCTCGGGGATGCGGGAGGGGCTAGCCCATGTGGTGGTGGAAACGGATGTGTTCCGGCTGGCCCAGGACTGCGATGCCCTGGTGTTGGTGACGGAGTGGCCGGAGTTTTTGTCGCTGGATTACCGACGGATTGCAGAGCTGATGCGGCGGCCCTTGCTCATCGATGGCCGTAACTGTCTGGATCGGGAGGCGGTGCGGCAGGCGGGCATAACCCTCATTGGAGTGGGCTGGTAGGTGCTGGGGAAATCAGGGGAAATCATGAAGATCCTGGTTACGGGTGGCCTCGGATTTATCGGATCCCACTTGGTAACCCGCCTTCTGCAAGAAGGCCACTGGGTCATTTGTCTGGATAACGGCTACACGGGCCGGCAGCTCAATGTCCAAGCTCATCTAGACAACCCAGCCTTTCAGTTCATTTGGCACGACGTGGCGGATCCCTTGCCGCCCGCTTTGGAAGAGGCCGGGATCCAGCAGATCTACCACCTGGCCTGCCCCGCTTCTCCCCCCCACTACCAAGCGGATCCCATCCGCACCATCCGCACCGGCGTCTGGGGCACCTATCACCTGCTGCAACTGGCCCAGAAAACGGGAGCGAGGTTCCTGCTGGCCTCGACTTCAGAAGTGTACGGGGATCCCCAAGTGCATCCCCAACCGGAAGACTACTGGGGCCACGTCAACCCCATTGGCCCGCGGGCCTGCTACGACGAATCCAAGCGCTTGGCGGAAACCCTCACCTTCGACTGGCAGCGGCAATACCAGACGGAGATCCGGGTGGCCCGCATCTTCAACACCTACGGCCCCGCCATGCGGGAGGACGATGGCCGCGTGGTGAGCAACTTTATCGTCCAGGCCCTGCGCGGGGATCCCCTGACGGTCTATGGGGATGGATCCCAGACCCGCAGCTTTTGCTACATCTCCGACCTGGTGGAAGGCTTGATCCGGCTGATGAACAGCCCCTACCCCGGACCCTTTAACTTGGGCAACCCCGAGGAGTTCACGATCCTGGAGCTGGCCCAGCAGGTGCTCGCCCTCACCGGCAGCCCTTCTCCCATCGTTTACCGGCCTCTGCCGACGGACGATCCCAGACAACGGCAGCCGGATATTGGCAAAGCCCGCGCCCTCTTGGGTTGGGAGCCTCGGATCCCGCTGCAAGTTGGGCTGCAACAGACCATCCCTTACTTTCGTCGGCGGCTGGGGCTGGAATAACCTTCGGGTGCTCGCGAAATCCCAACCCGTTTGAGAACCCTTTCCGCCTCAGCTCGATTGACCTGGGTGAATGGCTGCCAGCGGCTCCAGTTGGCGGGCTTGCTGTTGCAGCCGACTCACCAACTGCCGACATACCATTTCACACAGCTCAAAGCACATGGGATCCGCAATTTGGTAATAAACACTCACCCCCTTGGGCTGACGGCTGACGATCCCTGCCTGGGTCAGGATCTTGAGGTGCTTGGAAACATTGGCCTGGCCCATACCCGTAGCTTCCAAGATTTGGGTGACGTTCTTGGGCCCCGAGCGCAACTGACACAGGATCTGCAGGCGGTTGGGTTCCGCCAAAACCTTGAAGTACTCTGCCACGCTGTCGAGAACCTGCGGCGTCAGGATCGTGCGACACTCATTCACATCCGCTCTGCTCACCGACTTTTCCCCAATCAACAAACCTGCTTGCGCCGTCCATGCAACTTGATTTTAACACTAGATAGTTATATAGTGTTCCTAGAAAGTCCAAGTTCACGTCGGACTTTCGATACCAGACAGGAGGGCACTATGCTATTTCGCCAACTGTTCGACGCAGAAACAAGCACCTACACCTATTTAATCGTGGATCCGGCAACTCGCGAGGCCGCCCTGGTGGATCCAGTGCTGGAGCAGGTGGAGCGGGATTTGAAGCTGATTCGGGAATTGGGTCTAACCTTGAAGTACTGCCTGGAAACCCACGTTCACGCCGATCACATTACGGGAACCGGGAAGCTGCGGGAACTGACCGGTTGCCAAGGGGTGGTGCCAGTACAGGCCAAGGCTCAATGTGCAGATCGTTTCATCGGTCATGGGGAAACGCTGCAAGTGGGATCCGTCGTCATTGAAGCCATCGCTACCCTGGGCCACACCGACAGCCACATGACCTACCGCGTGAATGGGGATCGCGTCCTTACCGGAGATGCCCTGCTGATCCGCGGCTGTGGGCGCACGGATTTCCAAAGCGGGGATCCCGGCCTGATGTACGACCATGTTACCCAGCACTTGTTTACGCTGCCCGACGAGACTTTGGTCTACCCCGGCCACGACTATCGCGGGCACACCGTCTCCACCATTGGCGAGGAGAAGCGCTGGAACCCGCGCTTTGTGGATCCGGAAACGGGCAACCTGCGTTCCCGTGAGAGCTTCATTGCCCTGATGAACAGCCTCAACCTGCCCCAGCCGAAGAAGATCCAGGAAGCGGTGCCGGCCAACGAGCAGTGCGGCCAAGTGGCAGCAGCGGTTTAATTCCTTCTGAGCAGCGAGGTGCAGGGTAAGCCCCCGCCAGCTGGGGAGCCCATGTGAAACTCCGATGGTGAGGGCCCGCTGCTCTGGGTAACCTTCTCTCAATTGGCTTGCCAGAAATGGAGAGTTTGAGCGTGGATCGAGAAAGTCTCTATGAGAGCGATTTCTACGCTTGGATCCAGCAACAAGCTCAATTTCTGCGGGATCGGGCCTGGGAGAAGCTGGATCTGCCCAATTTAGTCGAGGAGATTGAATCGTTGGGCAGGCAACAGCGGCAGGAACTGCGAAACCGACTTGCAGTTTTGGTTGGGCATCTCCTCAAGTGGGAGTACCAGCCAGAGGGGAGATCCGCAAGCTGGCTCCTCACCCTCCAGCTGCAGCGGCAGGAAGTTCTGGAGCTTCTTGAAGAAAGCCCAAGTCTCAAGCCCTATTTGCCAGAGGCCATCTCCAAGTCTTACTTGGGGGCGCTGAAGCTGGCCCTGGAGGAGACCAAGCTGCCCAGAAAGATTTTCCCCAAAACCTGCCCTTATTCCTCAGAGCAAATCCTGGATAGCCGGTTTTACCCCGGTGAGCCCAGTCATTTGCTTGAGGAGGGGGATTAATCCCAAAAATCGCTGCATTTTGCATTTTAGACAACGCTAGAAGCAAGGAGACAACCATGACCGTAACCCAACAAAACCCTATCCCTTCCGCTTCGCAAGAACGGGATCCCCGTCTCAAGGAGCATGACTCTAGTCAATGATACGCTGGACTATAATGAAAATAATGTACAGTATGTTCAGTATGGCTGCTTGGTATGGCTAGGTATGTGAAACCGAGAGAGGCGGCGGATTATTTTGGGGTGTGTCTCCACACCTTGAGGCGATGGGAAAAGAAGGGCTGGATCAAAGCAATACGTACACCATCCGGTAGGGCGAGAAGGTATGACCTCGACAGCTACATCAAAACGCCAAAAAAAATCAAACGAGTCGTTTTGTACGCCCGAGTCAGTAGTCGAGGGCAGAAACCAGACTTGGAGCGACAGATTGCAAGACTGGTTAACCTCTATCCTGGAGCCGAAGTGGTCGGAGAGGTTGGCGGCGGTCTCGACTTCAAAAGACCAAAGTTCCTTGCCTTATTGGAACGAGTTCGTGCGGGAGATGTCGGAACAATTGTGGTCGCTCACAGGGATCGACTCTGCCGGTTTGGATTTGAGTTCGTTGAGTGGTACTGCCGTCAATACGGGTGCGAAATCTTGGTTCTCGATGACGATCACCTTTCTCCCCAACAGGAACTGGTTGAGGATATCCTCACCATCCTGCACTGCTTCAGCAGTCGGCTCCACGGACTCAGGAAATATCGGGCTGCAATCGAGAAAGATACGGATTTATCCGGAACCAGCGCTGGCTAAAGTCTGGAAGCGGTGGCAAGCGGCGTGCCGGTACTGCTACAACCAAGCGATTGCCTATCAGCGTCAGCATGGTGCTCCAAGAACGGCCAGAAAGCTGCGGGATATCATCCTGCACTCCGACCTGCCCCAGTGGGTAAAGGACGCCCCCTGCCACATCAAACAGAACGCGGTCGTCGAGGCGTGGTTGGCGTTTCGTCGAAGCAAAGACGCGAGGTTTCGCAGTGTGCGGGACAGGTCGCATACGCTGCAATTCAACGCCGGCAACTTTCGCAATGGGACGTGGTATCCGAAACTCACCCGAGGTTTGGCGTTTCGTGCATCCGAGGAGGTACCCAGAGAATGGGCACGTGGGACTGAACTAATGCGGGTGAAAGACAGATGGTATGCCATCTTCCCTGAGCCTGTGAACGAGCAGTGTTCGTTAGCAAAGGGGGTGATTGCGCTTGACCCTGGAGTAAGAAGCTTCTTCACAGGGTTTGATGGGGCAGGTTTTGTAGATATCGCCAAGGGGGACTTTGGTAGAATCACTCGGCTGTGCTACCACCTAGACGATCTGCAGTCCAGGCTGAGCAAAGCGCCGAGGCCCAAGCGTAGGCGAATGCGGCAAGCGGCGTTTCGTCTGCGGGAGAGAATCAGGAACTTGGTGGACGAGTGCCATCGCAAGGTAGCGGCGTTCCTAACGGATAACTACCGATTGATATTCCTCCCCACTTTCGAGTCAGCCAAGATGGTTGCCAAGGCAGGGAGGAAGTTTGGTAGCAAGACAGCAAGGGCGATGCTCACCTGGGCGCACTATCGGTTCAAGCAGTTCCTGAAATTTCAAGCCCAAAAGAAAAACGTGGTCGTCGTGGAAGTATCGGAAGCGTACACCAGCAAAACCTGTACCAAGTGCGGGCACATCCACACCAAGTTGGGTGGCGCAAAGGTGTTCACATGCCCCAAGTGCAGCCATAGGCTACCACGAGATTGGCAAGGCGCTCTGGGCGTCATGCTCAGGGCTTTGCGGGATACCGCCTTTCTGTTCGGCCTCCGGCCCGCTAACGCGGTCGCGTTAGCGTCGCGTAGCGACAACGGAAACGGACAGAATGCTATCGCTTCACCGTTGAGCAGTAATGGTCAGCAGTGTTCAGCGTAAATGTATCAGATCGATGCCCTGACCTTAAAACAGTGGCTGGATCAGGGGCGAGTCCAGCTCATTGATGTGCGGGAGCCGGGAGAATATGCCGATGAGCGGATCCCGGGGGCCATCAACATGCCCCTATCTACCTTTGACCCGGCCAAAGCGCCTGCTTCCACGCCAGAGAAGCCGGTGGTGTTGCACTGCCGCATGGGCAGCCGCTCCATCCGCGCCGGTTGTCAGTTGCTAGACCGCGGCTGACCGGAGGTGATTAGCCTCAAGGGCGGGATCGAGGCTTGGAAAGCGGCCAAGCTGCCCGTTACTCGCACCCAAAATGCTCCCATCTCCATCATGCGGCAGGTGCAGATTGCAGCGGGATCCCTGGTGCTCACCGGAACCCTTCTGGGGGCCTTTGTCAACCCCTGGTGGCTGCTGCTGAGTGGCTTTGTGGGCGCTGGGCTGGTGTTTGCGGGTGTAACCAACACCTGTGGCATGGCTCTGCTCTTGGCTCGCATGCCCTGGAACCGAGGTCAGGCGCTATGAGTGGGATCCCTTCTACTTCCTCTGGGGGGCAAGGGATCCTGGCGCGGTACCTGCCCTTTGCTAAGGAGTCCCTTTGGGTCTTCCACTATCAGCGATCAGATTTGCCGGGAGATCTGATCGCCGGCCTTGTGGTGGCTATTCTGCTGGTGCCCCAGAGCATGGCCTATGCCCTGTTGGCCGGGTTGCCCCCCCAAGTGGGCCTGTACGCCAGTATTTTGCCGGTGATCGTCTATGGACTACTGGGATCCAGCCGCGCCTTGGCGGTAGGGCCAGTGGCCATCATCTCCCTCTTGGTGGCGGCAGGGTTAGAGCCGCTGGCCGGTCGCGTCAGCGGGACGGAGTCCTTGCCGGGCAGCCCGGAGTACGGGCAGTTGGCTTTGGGGCTGGCCTTGGAAGTGGGTTTGATTCAAGGGGCGATGGGGTTGTTGCGGCTGGGATTTTTGGCCAATTTCTTAAGCCACACGGTGGTGACTGCCTTTGGCAGCGCGGCAGCCTTGATCATCGGCTTCAGCCAGCTCCGGCACCTCTTGGGGGTCAAGATCGCCAACACGGAGTCCTTCTTGCTGTTGGTGCAGCGGCTGTGGCAGAGCCTGGATAAGGTAAACTGGGTAACCTTTGGCTTGGGGCTGCTGGCCATATCCCTGCTGGTGTACGCCCAGCACAAGCTGCCCCACCAACTGCGGCGCTGGGGCGTGCCTCCAGGTTGGGCCCTGCCTTTGACTAAGGGGGCACCGCTGGCGGCTGTGCTCGTGACCAGCCTGTTGGTGGGGGGCCTAAACCTATCCGAGAGGGCAGGGGTACCTGTCGTCGGCTCCATTCCTTCCGGGTTGCCCCCCTTGGGCTTTCCCTCGTTGAGCTGGGGACAGTGGACAGCGCTTCTGCCCACAGCCTTGGCCATCAGCTTGGTGGGCTTCACGGAAAGCTATGCTGTGGGGCAATCGCTGGCCAGCCAGCGGCGGCAGAAGGTGGCTCCCAACCAGGATCTGGTGGCTTTGGGGGCAGCCAACTTGGCAGCAGCCTGCAGTGGCGGCTATCCGGTAACGGGAGGCATCAGCCGGTCGGTGGTGAACTTTCAAGCAGGCGCCAACAGTGGCCTGGCCTCCCTAATCACCGGCCTGTTGGTGGCTTTGACGGTCATCTGGCTGATGCCACTGTTCACCTTCTTGCCCCAGACCACCCTGGCGGCCATCGTTCTGGTGGCGGTGCTGGCCCTGGTGGATTTTCACCCCCTGCTGCAAAGCTGGCGCTACGACCGCGGCGATGCCCTGGTTTGGTTGGTAACCTTTGCCAGTGTGCTGGGGATCGGGGTGGAGCAGGGGATCGGAATAGGGGTGTTAGTCTGATACATTTACGCTGAACACTGCTGAACATCACTGTTCAACTATGCAGCGATAGCATTCTGTTTGTTTCCAACCAGAATGGCGGTATCCCGCAAAGCTTTGAGTAGAATACCCAAAGCGCAGTTTCCGTGTCGTCTTACTACCAATTTTCTGCTTTGCTTTGGCTACCATGTTGGCAGACTCGAAAGTAAACAGAAAGATCAACTGGTAGTAATCCGTACTGAACATATTATACATTATTTTCAGTATAGTTGAGCTTATTATTGACTAGAGTCATGCTCCATCCTGCTCTTTCTTTGGCGGGCTAGCCGTCCTCACATTGCCATCGTGGGTCAGGTGCCCGGTACGGAGCACTACCGCAACGTGCAGCGCCATGAGGTGATTACCGATCCCCACATTCTGGCGGTGCGGGTGGACGAGAGCCTGTTTTTTGCCAACGCAGCCTACTTGCAGGAGTATCTGCTGCGAGAGGTGGCGGCGCGACCCACAGTGGAGCAGGTGCTGCTCGTTGCCAGCGCCATCAACTTCATCGACGGCAGCGCTTTGGAAGTGCTGACCCAGTTGGTGGAACGTTTGCAGCAGGCAGGGGTGGGCTTTGCCATGGCCGAGGTGAAGGGGCCGGTGATGGATCGCCTCAAGATGGCCGGTTTTGTGGAGAAAATCGGCAGCGAGCGCATCTTCTTCTCCACCCACGAGGCTATGCAGGCTCTGAGATCCCAAGCCACCTCTAGTCAGATGGCCTCTGCCTGATCAGCACAAGGGGGGTCTGTTCGGCGGCATTGCCGGCGGGGTTTTTGCGCAGCGCCTGCTTCACCAGGGATCCCTGCACCCCGGAGGTGGCGGCCAGGAGCTTCACCTCTCCCAGGTCGTTGGCATCCACGATGGCCACTTCGTAGCCCGTCTGCCGATGCAGATCCCCCACCAACTTGGCCGGATCCCGCGGCCCCAGCACAATGAACTGGTCGTAGGGAGGCAAAGTGCCAGTAACGTCGTCGATGAGGTCGGCCTGCTCCCCCGCCAGGGCATAAAAGACCCCCGGGATCCCCAGCAGTTTGGCCAGGGATCCCACCACAAAAGCCCACACCACCCGCCAGGTCCCGGAGCAGTCGATCAAAGTCTGCATCCCGTAGCAGCTTGAAAGACTGGTCTTGGAGGGGAAGAAGTAGCACAGGGTGCGGGCCAGCCAGCCGGGCTGCACCTGCAGGGGATGGCGGAAGTTGCCCTGGACAATAGCCACGGCGCTTTCCGAGATGGCCACCATATCGCCGGGCTGGATGTGAGGGCCTACATACCGCCGTAGCACCTCGGCCAAGTCATCGCTGGGGGTCAGCAGATGGGTGGGAACGGCGGCCCAAAGGAGGGATCCCTGCTGCTGCCAGTTCAGCTCTGGCAAGGGCTCCACCTCTTGCAACGGCAGGATGAGGTGGCTGGTCTTGAGGGTGCGCCGCTGCCGCCCGTACTGAATGTAGTCCAGCTGGAGCCAGGCCGAGCGCAGATCCGCTAGCCCTTTCCCCTTCAGCTCGATCTCAACCTCTAGGCCAGTCTGGTTCTGGGGGGTGATGATGTAGGCCTGCCAGTAGTTGTCTTGCCGGGGGGGAAGATCCGGATGGCGAGAGCGCAGGCGTAGGCGGGTGTCAATGCCTTCTAGGGATCCGGCGCTGAGCAAATGCAGTCGCGGCTGCACCTGGGCCAAGGTGACCTCAAAGAGGGGGTTGAGGTTGCGGGCCACGAACTCCGCCTGGATAACCCAGTGCTCCAAGGTGTTGCGGCCTATGCCCCAGCCCTTGGGTTCCACCACCAGCTGGTCAGCGGGGCGGGTTTTCAGCCAGTACAGCAACGTTCCCAAGCTGAGCAGCAGCCCGGCCACCACCTGGCTCCAAGCCGAGGGATCCCAAAGCCAACGCCAAGCCCCCCATAGGCTGAGTCCTACCCCGGCCAGCACTGCAGCCAACACGCCACGATTCACCATGCTGCTACTTGTTGCCATCGGGATCCCACTCCTCAAAAAAAGACAAGTGCTTAAGCCCTGCTAAAGTCTGCCCCTTTGTCCACCACAACACCCTAGACTACGGGTACGCTCTAGCTCTTCTCCTGAACCCTAGCCATCCTACCGGGAAACCGAAGCAGGCTGCGGCGAGATCTCCACACCAATTTTTAATCTCAAACAGTTAGCTTACAAATAGATTTCATCTCAGGCTTTTCAGAACACCCTTGGAGTTTCCTATGGCGCACAAACAGCAATTCAAAAGCTTTGACGACATGATTCAGGGATCCAAAACCCCGATCCTGGTGGATTTTTATGCTTCCTGGTGCGGCCCTTGTCAGGTTATGGCGCAAGTGTTGGAGCAGGTAAAACCTCAGGTGGGGGATGCGGTTACTTTTGTGAAGGTTGACACCGAAAAGTACCCAACCATCGCTGCTCGCTGGGGCATTCAAGCGGTGCCAACGCTGATCCTCTTCAAAGATGGGAAGCCGATTGACCGCATTGAGGGGCTGTTGCAGCCTCGCGCCTTGTTGGAGCGGTTGCGGGCGCAGGTCAACCTGCCGGTAGGCTAGGTGGACGTTGCTGGGATGGGGTCTTTTGGTCATCTTCTGGTGGCACAGCGAGCTCTCCAGCAAAACCGTCTTTGAGATGTCCTCGCAGGTGTTTGAGCGCTCTTTGGGATCTCCGCCTCTGGAGGTTCACCTGGCGGGAGAGGTGCCCTATCGCACCGCTTGGGCTTGGCAGCAAGCCAGGGTGGCTCGCCTGATCTGCAATCCGCAGCTGCCAGATGGGCTCCTACTGCTCACCCACCCGCCGGTCTACACCCTGGGGGCAGGGGCGGATCCCAAGTTCCTCAAGAGCTTGGCTGGACAGATAGGATCCCCAGCTGCCCGCCCAGAATTCCTCTCTGGACAAGGGCCAGAAATCCTGCGGGTAGAGCGCGGCGGCGAAGTCACTTACCACGGGCCAGGCCAGTGGGTTGGTTATGCGATCCTCAACCTCAGGCGCCACCGTCTGGATCTCCACTGGTACCTGCGCCAACTGGAGCAGGTGCTTATTGAAACTGTGGCCCACTTTGGCCTGCGGGGGGAGCGGATCCCTGGCCTCACAGGGGTTTGGGTGGAGGGGCGCAAAGTGGCGGCCATCGGCATCAAGGTCTCCCGCTGGGTGACCTACCACGGCTTTGCCCTCAACGTCTGCCCGGATCTAGCTGCCTTCAAGGCCATCGTGCCTTGTGGGATCCCTGATCGCCCGGTGGGATCCCTGGTTCAGTTTTGTCCCCGAGTAACGATGGCGGCAGTGGCCCCGGTGGTGGTGAAGTCCTTTTGTCAGGTCTTTGGGCTGCAAGCTCAGGAAGTTTCCTTATCAGAGTGGTTGGGAGAACGCAAGTCTCTAAAGACTCAAGGCTAATCCACCCCCAACTGGCGCAGCAGTTGTTGCATGATGGTTCGGTCGGCAAAGTTGCCACTCTTGGAAAAGAGAGCCAACGCCTGGCGAAAGTCGGCCATCGCCGCTTCTCGATCCCCCAACTGAAGATAGGCCACCCCGCGGCTAAAGTAGGCTTCTGGGATCCCTGCATTCAACTGAATGGCCCGCTCCGCATCGGCCAGAGCTTCTTCCGGCTGGCGCAACTGGTTGTAGACGTAGCTGCGGTTCACATAGGCCGGCGCATAGGTGGGATCCAACTGCACCGCCCGATCCAGATCCGACAGGGCAGCCACGGGATCCCCCCGCAGCAACTTGAGGGATCCCTGCCAGTTGAACTCGGAAGCAGTGTTTGGGGCCGAGGTCTTCTCAGGAGGAGGTGGGAAGGCAGGCAAAGAGATGGCAGGGGCAGGAGCGAGGAATGCTGCCAAGAAACCTATCAGAGCTATCCTTCCCCATCGACACTTGATTGTGCTCCGCACCGCTAATGACGTCCTCTTCGGATCCCGAACTAGTTCAATATAGACCGTCGGCGAGAGGGGCAACCCCCTGCACTTAACTTGCAAGGGGTGCGGGGAGCTACAAGTTCCGCGCTCTGGCGGGAAAGTCAGGGTCGAGATACCGACTCCTCTGCCAAGTCGTTCTGTGACGCGGGGCAGGAATGCCCAATGGCAAGGTTGGGAGGCCCAAGCTCTATTGGCTAGAGTGAGGGCGGGGGGATGTTACAAGGAAAGCTTCTGGAATAGATGAGCCACCGGCAGGGCAAATCCTGGAATAACCTCTTCACCTTCTAGAAGATCAACCGATTTCAGGAGGCGGTCAGGCTCTTGAGAGCTGCGATACACCAGGACGTAGTGCTCGCTGGGGTGAACCAGCCAAACCAGGCGGCTGCCATTTTCAAAGTACTCCACCAGCTTGTCATGAATTTCTTCAACCGTATTGCGGGGGGAAAGCACTTCAACAGCCAGATCTGGAGCGCCTTCCAAAAATCCTGTGGGCAGTTCAGCCATGCCCTGCAAGCGTTCTTTAGCAAAAAAAGAGATGTCAGGGGAGCGCCAATTTCCACTCTTCATCTTAAAAGCAGTGCTGGAATGTGACATACTCCCGCACTCATGCTAACGCAAAGCGCTCCGCGCCGCTAAAGCGAAAGAGTGCGGGCTTCAAGGACTCCGTCCCGCTGACGCGAA
>NZ_JBSSCS010000013.1:0-68052 GCF_054060015.1 Thermostichus sp. MS-CIW-25 | reverse complement strand
CTTACGGCAATCAGAGGAAAATCACGTGGGCCCGTCGCATCTTCCCCTGTAGGCCCATCGTGCTCAACGCCTTACGGCAATCAGAGGAAAATCACTGCCCAGTCCGCGAGCTCCGCGCCACGATCCAGCAGTGCTCAACGCCTTACGGCAATCAGAGGAAAATCACGTGGGCCCGTCGCATCTTCCCCTGTAGGCCCATCGTGCTCAACGCCTTACGGCAATCAGAGGAAAATCACACAGGGCCTCATCCGGCGTTCTAAGGGCCTGGTTTACCGTGCTCAACGCCTTACGGCAATCAGAGGAAAATCACAACCGGGGCATGATCGTGTTCTCGCGCAGGGTCATGTGCTCAACGCCTTACGGCAATCAGAGGAAAATCACAGTGGTTAAATAGGGACACCGACCTGCTCCTCTATTTGCGTGCTCAACGCCTTACGGCAATCAGAGGAAAATCACCGGCCTCGCCCACGGGATCCACCCGCCCCGCCTCGATGTGCTCAACGCCTTACGGCAATCAGAGGAAAATCACGCCGGGAGTGGTTGCTCGAGATAACTGGTCAGGTGGTGCTCAACGCCTTACGGCAATCAGAGGAAAATCACCATCTAGGCCGTAGTGGAGGCAGATTCTACCATCGTAGTGCTCAACGCCTTACGGCAATCAGAGGAAAATCACCAACTTGAATATCTCACTGACCTCAGCCCTTCAGAGTGCTCAACGCCTTACGGCAATCAGAGGAAAATCACGCAGTTAGATCAAGCGTCAGGCCTCACTCTACTGCGTGCTCAACGCCTTACGGCAATCAGAGGAAAATCACCCCGTTTGCCCCCCGACTGGAGCAGTTCCTGGATCCGTGCTCAACGCCTTACGGCAATCAGAGGAAAATCACGCTCTTTCTGCAGGGCACTCTTAAGACCCGCCAGATGTGCTCAACGCCTTACGGCAATCAGAGGAAAATCACGTGTATAGAATAAGGGTACATGCTTGCAAAGGGCTGTGCTCAACGCCTTACGGCAATCAGAGGAAAATCACATCTGTCCATCACGAGTGCGCAAAGCATCCACTCTTCCCCGCAAGCCCAGTTCTTCGCTTTCTAGAAATAGATCCTCCCACTCTTCTCCCTCTTGCTTTTCCAGCTCTGTGTGTAACCGCCGACCGGCAAAAATAGCTGCGTTTTCCGTATAGAGCTCCTCGACCTCCTCTAGATAAAATAGTCGTGGGCGGTAGGCCAATGCGTGCAGTGCTGAAACACGAATCAAATCTGAATCTATCTGTGCGGGGAAATCGATTAGTGATACCGGCATAATCTGATACTCCGAAATATGAAAATATAGAGTTCTTCAGCAATCTTAGAACAGCTTTCTCTTTGAGTGGAGATAAAACTCAGACTCCGCACAAGATCTTCTCCCGGCAGGGTTACTAAGCTGTTCAGAAACAAGCTTTCGACTTAGGGTTGACAAGTCTGGAACTAAAGCTTGGAATTCTCACGGCTTAGTTTGGGCAAATTTCCGTCCAGGCTAACTCCGGCACATCATCACCTTCAAGAGTTCGGAGTGAGTATCTTCGCCAGCGAGTATCCCGCGATCCCACGTGATCAACCCAATACGGCAAGGTCAGGATCCCATCCTCATCTTGAATTAGCCATCTTCCCCCTGAAGGGACTTTCTGAATTGGTCTTACCGAGTTAACTAAGTCACGACTCTCTCCTAGGCTTAGTCCCCCAGATCGGTCAATCAATTCAGGGTTTTCAAAGGCTCTTTCTAGGTCATGAGCAAGGGATCCATTGACCAAAACTGCGATTTGCACATCGGTCAGCAATTGTTGGTAGTCAGGACGGGCATTGTTTGGATGCTGAATATCTTTTGTCTTAAAACGACGAAGGGTACGGATCACTGTAGAAAGCTGGGGTTGGCTCAGGAGAGCAATTGCCAGTTGGGATCCGCAATATCGATGCCGATCCCATTCTCCCAGCAAGGAAAGCAACATTCCATAAACAGTAGCCGGTGGCGGCACCGGATAAGTTTCGGCAAACTCCCTGGCCCAAGATTGACGGAAACAGGCGATAGGCACCTCAACCTGGAGCTGAATCATGCTGCCTCCTCACAAGAAATTTGCTGCCTAATCAAGCTGATAAGTTGATCAACTGTTGACTTAATGCCTGGACTTACATGAGCACCCAACTGGGCTAGCTTCTCCCCGTCCTCAGTTTCGGCAGCGGCTCCTGCCAGCCATAGCTCTTGAGGATCTATATCCCCCACTTGCACTCGACGCACTAAGTCCGGCATGCTGATTTCTCCATCAGAGTTTTCTTCAAAACAGTAGAGCAGGCGTGGCGAAAAGTCGTGTGTCCAGCGCAGGACTATGCTATCCGGTGAAAAGTCATAGAGAAAGCGAGAGTGATTGCCGGCTACTTCCCCCAACGAAACCAGTCCGTTTAACACTTCGATTACTCGGTCTTGCCGGTGGAGCCGAGCAGGAGTCATTGCAAAGCCGTACTGATAGCGAGTAGCATGAACCTCCGTTCCGTAGAGAGAAGTGGATCCCTTCTGGCCACTTTTCGCGTTGAAGGTTACATCTCCGCTGTAGGGTCGAGTAGAAACTGCCCGAGTTACTTCCAAAACACCTCGCCGAGCAGTGGTAGTGCCCTTTGGTAACTTCTCTCCCTTCTTCCTGGATGAGTTTTCGTCTGAGGCATCTACTTTAGCCCCTTCCGCACGCATAAAGCCTAGGACATCATCATCGATATACTGCTCGGGATCAAAGTTAGGCGCTTGCCACTCGTTGTCGTTGGTTTGATCATTCCAACGTCGGTTAACTTCGCAGCCATTCCCTGAGACCTGCCAATAGTAACGCAGGGCCCAACGGATTGCTTCAGCAGAGACGGTAGTGTGCACCTCATTTTTCCAGAGGATCTTTTGCAGGGTAGTGATGTTGCCGTCATTCTCACCGCGGTTGTTGGCAGCGGTGCCGTAGCTGGTCAAGATGTTGCCAAACAGGTGCAAAGTCATAATCTTCCTCCAAGCTAATTCTTCAAACTGAACTGTTAAGTCGTTGCTACGTCAACTTTTCACTTGACTTGCTGACTCTTGCTTTACACTTTTAGTCCTCCTCCAGCTCGGCGGGTGCAATCAAGTCAACATCATCCTCATCAAGCTCATCCTGAGATTCTTCCTGCCGCTCTTTGCCTTTATAGCTGGCCAACGCTAGAAGAGCTAAGTCTCGCGCTTTTTTCCATTCCTTGGAATCCATAACTAAATTCATCAAGTCATCCCAATGCTCTTGCAGTGTCGGTATTCTTCCAGCCCGCGCCCAAAAGCTAGTAATAAACTCACGGAAGCTTTCCGCGTTTTTGCATCGAGTCAGCCCAGTGCGAATACGTATATTTTCTCTGTCGAAGTTAGTAAACTCTCCCCTATCCTGGGTTTTCTGAGATAACCGACCATAGGTAAAGCGAATGGCTTCATGACAAGCCTGAACAAACCAGCGCTCTCTGTCATCCATTTCCGTTTTCATGACCATTTCGTTTAGACCTCCGCGCTCGTAACATAGCTGCTTAAACTGCTCGTTGCTATTAACCTGCTCTGCAAATCCGGCATACCAAGAGTAACCCCTTGCCAGATTTTCAGCAATCATCTCACGAGCAAAACTTGTTGCAATGAAACTGCCTTCCTCTGCTTTTGCCTTGACGACAACTCGATCTGGTAACACTGCTCTGCAGATCTGGTAGTTTTTACAGACGCGATATTCTGCTTCTACAGTAAGTAGATCTGTGCGAGATTTTTGTTGGCTCGACCACGGAACAACACCTAGAGTTAGAACCTGACATCGTTTTACCTTAAATTCCCTAGCAGATTCTGCAATCCCTTGGTACGTCAAAAACCTAAGCCCAGCATCTCCCAAACTCGAAGCATGAAAATCCTGGTAGGCTGCATAACGAAGCTGGGGATCTTGCCGGTAGCTTGCATAGACCTCCATATCGGTAATCTCGGGAACTACCAGGGCATATTGAGCTTTCTGATCTCGCAGCCGCGAGCGAAGTATGTAGTAGCAGCAAGAAACAGGAGCGTAGAGAAGTATAAAGGCCATCTCTGGAGACTCTTCAAAGCTTGTATCCGAGGGAAATGCATTGTGGCGAACGACTGCACCAGGATTAAGCCAGCCAGCAATGCTAATTGGCTGCTTAAGCCAATTACCGTTTTTATCACACAGATTTTTGGCAAATTCCTGATGGACGTAGCTTTCTAAAGCTTTATACTTGATAATGACAGGTGGATGATCCTCATCAATCTCTAAAGATTGAGTTTGCTCGCCAATAACTTTACGGGTTTTGGCATGTTGTAGAAATGTTCCCAGGATTCCTTGATGGATGACTGCCTGGGAGTCTTTTCGCATCGACTTACTGTCAATCCCTCGCAGTGCGATTAACCCATTGTCAAGCTGGAAGGACTCTTTGAGCAACCAATCAATCACTTCAAAGTCATTCCCTTCCCAGAACAGTTGAACTTGTCGTGGCGTCAACTCCCAACTTAGTGACCCTGGGCGCTTTTCTGGTGGAATTTCCTGCTCCAGCTGCTTGAGAGTCATCCATAGTCCGGCTAAGCCCGCTCGATGTAGCAGGGTTAATCCGGGGTGTCCTAGGTGCAACTTTAATTCGCTCATGGTGTGCCAACTTCCTCGCTGTAGGTGATATATCCAGGCTCTGTGATGAAATAAAACCCGCGTCGTTGCCAATTCCACCACTCTGTCTTTTTATCTGGGATCCGAATTGGAATTGACCAGGCTTGAGCTTCTTGTAGAAAAGCTTGCATTCTCGATAGCTTTTGGCCCTTATCTAGAGCTTTCTTCTGTCTGACTTCAGCAGCCTTCCAAATAGCGTCTTGATCTTCTGCCAGAAGCACTGTTATCGTGTAGCCGGCCTCTCGCAGGGAACTTGGATAAGTGCACCAGTTTTGATCAAGCCATGCTGACTTCACCCTGGCAGGCTCTTCCCGGCTGAGCTGAGAGATGATATCAGCCAGGTCTCGCTGGGAAATATACTCAAGTTCTCTAAGCTGTTCAAGCAGCTGCCGGCCAGTTTCTAATTCTGCTGCGCCATAGGGGAGGTGTTCGTTCCATTCGTAGAAAAGAGCTACACGGGATCCCTCCTGCTCGCTTTTCATTCTTCGATTGAGGCGACCTAGTCGCTGAATTAAAGATGTCGCTGGAGCCATAGCAGAGATAAGCAAGTCTGCACTTAAATCTAAGGACATTTCACAAACCTGTGTAGTAACAGCGAGAACAGGCCCTGGTTGACCAAAAGCGTTAATAATCTGCTCATGCTTTCTAAGTCTATCTTTATAACGAAATCGACTGTGATAAATTAAAACTTTGGCTTCAATGTCTTTTAGCTTCTTCTGAGCCTCTCGATAAATGTTAATGCAACTGGCAACTGAATTGGTTACCCACAATACCTTTTGGTTCTCTTGAACTGCCTTAGTAACTTCTGACCAAATGGATTCGGAATTGATGGGATCCTCCTTTGGTTGAATTTCTCGTATTTGATAGCGCTTCAGCTCTTCTAGCTCTTGAGGCCCTTCAATGGGATCCCCAATAGGTTCACCCAACTCACTTATCACCCGTTTAATCGCCTCAAGTCGCCCTGGGGTGAAGCTGGCGCTCATCAGTAGGATAGGTGCGCCTCGAAAAGCCTGCAAAAATTTTAGCAAAGCGCCAAACATCTGACTATCATAGGCGTGAACCTCATCAAAGACAAAGGCAGATTGAACTAGAGCTGGCCAAGAAAATAGTGGTCTTCTATTGTTCTGGATTAACCCTAAAATAGAGTCTACAGTGCAGATAACCAGTTTCTTTCTCCATACTTGCAACGCTGCCAAACGAAACGAAGCACCCTCATCCTCTTCGCCTTCGCCGGTCAATAAAAGTTCTCGATCCAAATCTGCTCGTGAGTGCATCAGTGTCTTTTCTATTGGGGATCCCTCGGCATAGTCCAGGTAACCCTGAGTAGCTGTCCCGGTGGTCGGATAGCCAAAAAACAGTCGCCTTCCCACTGCCCACCTTTTTGCCCAAGCGTAGGCTCCCAAGGTCTTGCCTGTACCACAGCCTGCCTTGACCAGTGTTACTCGATGAGTGGCAGCAGCCATTTGCTCTTGGAAGGGACGCAGGGAGTTTTTTCCTAGTTTCTGGGTAATCAGTTGCTCTAATTCACTTTCTTGGAGAGCTAAACTCAAGGTATTAGAAACCCAGCTTTGCAAGTTTTCTCCCTCCACTGGCAAGACCGATCCTGCTAAATCTGCAGCAATTACTGTTGCCTTAGCAGCCGCTATTAATATCTGTCTCTCAAAGCTAAAATTTTGAGCAAAGTCTCGAAACTGATCTACCAATGCACGCAAGTGCTGTTCCAGTTGGTCTCTTTCCCAACTTGCTGAGGGTACACTTGGAATCTCTGATGGTAGCCCTAGTCTCTGCGATCCGAGCCTCAACACAGATTGAAAGTCTGGATGGCCAGTATAAACGTAAATCTCAGATCCTGAGCCATCAGACAACTCCGTAATTTTGTGAGATTTTTTGCCCTGAGAATTCACTCCCGCTTTGAGGTGATGTCCAATTGCTGTCCAGGCAGCTAAGAGGAGCTCCTCTTCAGTAAATGCTTTCTGTAGCCACTCTCGAAATGCACTGACCTGTAAAGCAAGTATGCCACTTAAAAACTCGTGTCGGATAAGTTGCCTTCTGTTATGACTTCCCCAACTCTTTTCAAGCTTTGCTTTCGAGTTAGTGTCTAGGATCGACGACTTGAGATAAACCATCTCTTGAAAATGTTGATTGCCTTACCCCAATCATGTAAGTAAGCTCCCAGCTTGACAACAGATTCTAGACAACTTGAGTTCTCCAACCTTAGCTGCTGCTGGATGGTCTCTCCTAGGCAACCCAAAAGGACTTCAGCTGCCGATAGCACAGCCGAAACATGACCTGTAAGTTTAGCGGCACGCTTCGCCTGAGCGTACTCCTCTCTGGATTGGCACTCGGCATTCCATTGTGCTAAGGATTTAGCCAATAGAAACTTAAACTTAAACATTGCAGATCCATCCTCACCTGCACGGCAAAAAGAATCCACAACCCATGCGCCGCCGGCCACCTAGCCCTACCTGCTGGAGGCGAATTGAGTCTTCTTCCTGTAGGTTCTCTACTAAGGTTGAGAAACCTACAATCGTATGCCCTTTAATTCTCAAGGTCTTGCGCAAGGGTTTCCCAGTTTTATCTTGCAGTACTGATACCCGGCCTGAGATCTTAAGCTTCTCTAACTGGTCTTGGGCAGCTTGCACAAATGGATCTGGCTCGGTGTAGCCCTTGATTGTAACAATTCGGGCTTTTAGGGAAGTGCTTGGTTTGAGAGTAAAAATCCTGGGGATCCCTAGCTGTACTTCGTGAGATCCAATCTTCAATTGCTTGCCGGCTAGCTTGTACACCTCCGGCACTGCTTCCATGGGCAGCCGAATTCTAATGTGGGAGTGCGGAGTCAGTAAGATTTTGCCTCGTCTGTCTCCAATTCCCGCTGTTGTCAAAATCCCGATGTGAGGGTTTCGGTGCAGTGTTGGTACTTGGTGGCATAGCGCCGCGAGTAGAGCGTACCCGTGATCTGCTGGGAGGGTAGTTCCTCGCACGGGCAGGCATAGGTCCACTACGGGAGCTTCGTAAGGGACATGTGTTGGGTTTGCCATTGAAGCTTCAGCAGTCATTGAGTGGCTCATCACACAACTGCCACGTGAAGCATATTTAAGAAATGCTAGTGAACACAGCTCGCTTCTGTCAAGCAGCGCGCGGCGCCCCAGGGCGATCAGTGGAAAGGGCAGTCAGGGGTGCTAAGGCCTGCTGCCAGCAGCAAGGCACTTTCGACCACAGCAGCCACGTGAAAGTGCTCAACGCCCAGGGGCTTACCTCTGACAATACCATTGGTCTTAGCCCTCTTCAGCCAGGAGGTGATTTTCGGAAGAGTTCCCAGAAGAGGGCTGGATCCCCTACCCCCGCATAGACAGGCTCAAAAGTGGGGCCTAGGATAGGCTAACCCATCTCCACTTTTCAGCCCTCTCTACTGCACTGCCTATGAAGTTGTCACTTGTTGCCAAGCCACGGCAGCTTTCCCTTCTGCTGGTTGCCCTTCAGCTAGCTCTGGGAGCACCAGCGACAGCTCATCCAATCACCAGTTCTGCAACGGACTCGACGGCGGCGGCCATTCAGCGAGTAACGGAAATTCATGGCGGAGCTGGGCCTTGGGCCGTGGTCGGCTATCGCATGGGGATGCGCGCTCTGCAGGAGCTGGGCTTGATGAGTCCAACTCCCCACACTTCTAGGAACCGTTTTCTGGTGGAGGTCATTCACGAGTCGCCGGCAGAGATCCCGTTCGTGTGCATTGTGGATGGCTTGCATGCTGCAACAGGAGCCAGTTTGGGCAAGTTGAACTTGAAGCTGGTGGAGGTCGAATCTCTTGAAAAAATGCGCAGCGTGGTCATCCACCGAGAGACCGGCAAGCGGGTGGAGTTTCAAGTTTTGCCCGAGTTTATTGACAAATACCGGAACTTGCCCCCGGAACAACTGGCGGCTGCAGGGCAGGAAGTTCTTCAACTGGCCGATGAGAAGCTTTTCCGTCTCGCCATTAGCCCATAGCAGGGAATATCGCTTCGGGATCCCTTCGGCATTCCTGAGCCAATCAGCTCCAGACCCGAGCGGGTGGCCACCTCTGCCGGATGCTCTCTTTTGATTATCGTGGGCTCGCTAGGTACCCCCTAAGGGATCCGGGCTTGAGCGAATATATCTTGAGGGATCACCTTTAGACCCGGCAGGAAATCATCTTGAATGGCTTGAGATCCCGTAAAGGTGCGCGGCGGGGCATCGGGATAGAAGACGGTGATGCTCTTGGCTTGGGGATCCACAACCCAAACCCTGGGGATCCCAGCTTCTAGATAATCGGTTGCCTTCTGAGCTATGGCTCCAAAACTCTGGCCAGGAGAAAGGATCTCGATCACCAACTCGGGAATGGCAAAACAAGGCTCATCGGTCATGGCCTCAACTGGCAACCGCTCGTTAGAGATGTAAGTAACATCAGGAACTGGGATCCAGGGCTCTGCCTTTCGTGTTGAAACAACTGCCCACTCAGTATGTGCTGACCCAGGCTTAGGACACTCAGGGCTAGAGCACCAGTCCTCCAAAATTTGCCACAACACCGGTTGGAGACGAGCATGGAAGCGCTTTGGCGACATGGGTTCGTTTTTGGAGACGGCCCGCCCATCGACTAGCTCATAGACAATATCCCCCTCCGGCAAGGCCAGAAACTGTTCGGGAGTTAGCTTTTGACCTGAAATGGACAACTCTGGAGTCGATAGCATCACAGGATCCCCGTTGTTTAGGATGGCCGAATCTCTGTCTAGGCTAGCTCTGACATCCCCCACCTTCACCGTTTTGAAACAGTTGTCGAGCAGGGATCCAAATCCAGCGGCAAGATGGCTCCACTCAATTTTGGGGGTAGAGATCCCCATCTTTCTGGCACCGGCTGAGCAGAGGATGCCACTTTTCGGGAGAGGATAGAGCAACATTCAACCCAGAACCCTCTCCAGGCAACTTGAGAAGGGGGGGCTTCCAAGCTGCAGTAGCTTGAAGATGCCCGTGCTTCAATGCTTGAAAGCCGTCATCGAGAGGATCCCTATGGCTAATACCCTTTTGACCACTCTAGGCACCAGCCCCTACAGCGAGACGGTGTATGTTTTTGGGGAGCGGAAAGCCGATAGAACCCGTTATGTTGCCAAAGCCCTCTGTCAGCTCTTTGACATCGAGAGGGTGATTGTGCTGCTAACCCAAGAAGCACATGACACCCATTGGAAGCATCTACAGGACTGCCTACCCCCCCACGTGGAGAAAATTGCCAAGGCCATTCCTGAAGGGAAAACCGAGGCAGAGACCTGGGAGATCTTCGATGTGCTGGTCGATAGCATCAAGCCCCATACGCGGCTGGTTTTCGATATCACCCACGCCTTTCGCTCCATCCCCGTACTGGTGCTCTTGGGAGCTGCCCTTTTGCGCAAGGCCAAAAATGTAGAGATTCAGGGTCTCTACTATGGTCTGTACCGCTCTGGCCAAGCGGAAACCCCCATTATCGATCTCACCCCCGCCCTTCGTCTTTTGGATTGGCTGACAGCTACCGACAAATTCATCAGCACCGGCTCGGCCTTGGAGTTGGGCCAACTTTTGGATACAGTTCAACGGGACTTTTACCGCCAACCAAAGCTCGGCAAAAGGGATCCCAAGCCCATCCGGCTGCAGAACTTTGGCCAAGCCATCCGCAATATCTCTCGTTCCCTGGAGCTGGTAAGACCGGTCAGCCTTTTGGAGGATGACTTGCTTAGGTTGCAAAGGCACTCCACCCAGGAGTTGGCAGAAGAGGTGGGCCAATTTGCCAAGCCTTTTGGTCTGCTGCTGCGAAGCATTCAGGATAGCTACAGCCAACTGGCTTTGCCAGCAGACAGAGCTACGGATGCCAAGGCTCAAGTTCAAAAGCAATTTCAACTGCTGCGCTGGTATGTGGAGAAACGCTTCACCACGCAGGCAATTCTCTTAGCTCGGGAGTGGGTGATCTCGGCCCTCTGCTTGTGTGAGGGGCTGCCCAACTACCGCCAGCGGGAAGCGCGGCAGGAGATCGAACACCAACTGGGATCCCTCATTCCGCGGAAAGACCAGCCCCTTGGAGATCCCCCTGCGACTGGCGAATCGGGCCGATCCCTCATCCCACGGGAAGACCAGCCCCAGGCGCTTCCTCCTATTACCACCCATGTGCCCGACGCCAAGCAGCTTGCCGATCTCTGGTCTCGCCTCAGCCAGTACCGCAACGATGTTGCCCATGTGCAGATGAATCTAGACCCTTTGAACAGCGAAGCTCTAGAAAGCTTTGTTTTGCAAGACCTGCTGCCTGGCCTGGAAGAGCTGTTTCCCAAATTGACCTGGGCAGAAGGGAAGTTGGAAGGGGATCTTTCCACTTCTCCGTAGGCTAAAGACATCGGTTCGCCCTCAGGTTCTGGGTTTTTGGTCAAACAACGGCTATTGAGAAATACTGAAGAAAACTGAGGGCTGGCCGGGATCAGATCGATGTTCGAGGAGTTCCTAACTGTTCTGTTTCTCCAGCGAAAACACCATGTCTTACTACTGGCAAGCTAAGCTCTGGGGTCTGTTACATGATCCCGCCCTCAAAGCCCTACACGACAGGACTGGCCGCTCCAAGGAAGGGCCGTGGACCAGACTGGCGGCGATGCAGGGATGGTCTTCTCCCAAAGCCGAGGGATCCTCTCCCATAGGCGATGCCGATCTCATCGCCTCGGCCAGCGACCGCGCGGCCATTGGCCATTTGCCCATAGCCATCAACTATCAAGTTGAGGATCGCAACTTGGGTCTTGGACTAGAAATGAGCCACTTGCTCTCCGGGCGCAAGCGCTTTTGGCAATTGGCCGATGACCAACACCAAGCCCTCAAGGATGCCCGCTCCCGTGCAGACTACCTGATGGAACGGGAGGAGAGCGCCATCCCCGATTGGGTTTGGCAAGAGGAGGATCCCCAAAAAGTGTTTTGGTGGTTTTGGCGGTGCTTTCCCCAGGCCATTTGTCAGAAGTTTGGGGATGAGAGCTTGCTGCTATTGCCGGCAGAAACCCGGCTTCCAGACGGATCCCTGTGGAGCCACGCCAGCGTCACCGCAGCCCTAGCGGGATGTTTGGCCGGCTACGACGAGCCCACGCGACCCTTTTTGGTGAGCTTTACCTTCAACCCCATCCAAGAGTTGATCAAAGCCAGCCGCAAAATGCGGGACTTCTGGGCTGGCTCCTGGCTGCTGCACTACCTTTCTGCTCGCATAAGTTGGCGACTAGCTGAAAAATACGGTCCCGACTGCCTACTCTACCCCAGCCTCTATGGCCAGCCATTAATCGACTACTGGCTGCGGGAGAAGTACCCCGAATTTGAAGAATGGATCCCTCAGCCTTCGCCTAACGCCCTGCTCACCGCCGGTTTTCCCAACGTGCTCCTGCTGCTGTTGCCGGAAGACCGGGTGCAAGCGGCCATGCAGATGGCGCAGCAGACCCTCAAGGAAGAATGGAAGCAGTTGGCCCAGAAGGTGCTGGATTACCTGCAGGGGGATCGCCGCTGGCTGAGGCAGTTGCACCCAGAGGACCCCACCTGGCAGGGATGGCTGGAGCATCAGTGGCAGCACTACTGGGCAGCCGTGCCCCTGGGATCCCCGGCTCATGCCCTCAAGGATACCGGCATCCTCAAGCCCCCTCAGGTTTCCATTGATGCGGATCCCTGGGTCAGTGCCCAAAACCGCACCCATCACCTAGAGGCCAAGCAAAAGCTCTTTGCTGATGAGGAGCTGGAGTTTCTGCGGGCTAGCTTTTGGGATCCCCAAAGACAACAGCGCCGCCAATACAAGGCCGGACTCAACGTGGGATCTTGGTGGGCAGCCGCAGTGGAGCAAAGTCGGCGGCTACAAGCCGCTTGTAAGCAGGCCCGCGATTGGCAGCTCCCCGTTGCGTTTGGGCCGCGCAGCACCGTTTCGGGCTTGGGGCCGGTGGTGCATCCCTCGCCGCGGCAGGGGTGGATAACAGAAGGGGAGAGTCGGCGGCTTTGGCAACGGCAGGCCGGGCTCTTCGATGGCCGGGAACAGCTCAATGCCACCGAAACCCTCAAGCGGGGCTTGTACAAAGTGCTGCCGGAGCTCTTCCGCGAGCTGGATGAAGACCAGATTGCCGCTTCCTACCCGGATCTCACGGCTGGCGTAGCCGGCTACCTCAAAACCCAAGGGCGACGGGAACGAGAGCACTTCGAGCAGGCCTGTCAGGCAGTGGAGGCCCGCTACCCGGAGGTCAGAGGGGTGCTGCGGGAAATGCGGGGCAAATGGGGGATCCCGTGGGCCGACCAGCAGGAGCTGTGCTACCATCCCCGTCTGCTCAATGCTGGTTGGCTGGTGGAAGACCTGGAGCTGGACGAGGAAACGCAAAGAAGCTACCGGCAGGACATCGAGACGCTTCTAGGCCGCTACTACCCCAGCGTTAACCCCGCCAGTTGGTACGTGCTGGCTGCCGGGGATGGGGACGACATGGGCAAATGGCTCAGGGGCGAGAAGATGAAATCCTACTACGACTATCTGCCTCAACCCCTACAGCGGCTGGCCAACGGGCAAACGGAAGCCATTGGCGAGGTCTTTGGCAAGGACAAGGAGGAGCTGGAGCAAGTCAAAGACGCTTTTCAGAAGTTTGTCAAAAACAGCCGCAAGCGCATGGGGCCTGCCACCCACAGCGCCCTAAGCCGCGCCCTGCTGGATTTTTCCGGCCAGTTGGTGCCCTACCTAACAGAGCAACGCTATGCAGGCAAGCTCATCTACGCCGGTGGGGACGACGTTTTGGCCTACACCAACCTCTGGGAGTGGGATGGCTGGCTGTGGGATATTCGCCAGTGTTTCCGGGGGGGAGAGGATGACTGGCGGGAGTTTGAGAACCTGGGGGACTACTGGCAGTGGAAAAAAGGGCGGCCTCCCGAAGGTTTGAGCCGGCGCCCCCTCTTTACCCTGGGATCTGCAGCCACCATCAGCTTCGGCGTGGTGATTGCCCATCACTCGGTGCCTCTGGCCATTGCCCTGGAAAACCTTTGGCAAGCGGAAGAAGAAGCCAAGGGCCACCTCTATGCCCATGGCTGCCCCAAAGACAGCGTGCAGGTGCGGGTGCTGTTTGCCAATGGCAACCAACTGGTGAGCACCAGCAAGTTCGACACGTTCGACAAGTGGAAAGACCTCCTTGATTTTGACTGGAAGCTCATGGGCCAGCAGCAGGATCAAAGCTCCTTGTTTGAACAAGCGGCCCAGCTTTGGGAGCAACACCCAGCTCCGAGCCTAGAGGCAGTGCGCGAGTGGGCCCGGTTGTTCTGCAGCCGCCGGGATCTCTTCAAACAGGAATCGGAGCAGAAAGAGCACTTCCAGAACAAGCTTGTGGAGTTTATCCAGCATTTTTGGCAGCACAGCCTGCCCGCCCAGCCCCAGGAGTGGGATCTGGAGATCAAAAACTGGTTCAAGTTGGCAGCTTTTGTGCTGCGCAACCGCACCGTTGCTTTGGGGAGGAACAGCCGATGAGTTGGTTTACCCTATCACCCTTGGATGTGTGGATGTTTCGAGATGCCAAGCCCTTTGCCCCGGGAGAGCGGGCCTGGGCCAATAGCAGCTTTCCCCCCAGTGGCCACACCTTGGCCGGGGCTGTTCAAGCCTACCTGGGCCAGCCCTTGACGCTGCGGCTGCGGGGCCCCTTTCTCTGCCATGACGAAAGGCTCTATTTCCCCGCCCCTCTGCATCTGGAAGACGGATCCCCCCTTGTTCCCGTTCCTTGGTTGGACGAGAGGGATCCCTACTTCCATTGCCACTGGGATCCCACCCGGCCAGCCCCCTTGGTTTCCTTGAGGCCAGCAGAGGAGGAACCCGAACGCAGCCAGAGCAGCAAGAAGAAGAAAACAGGAGGCTACCTGCCCTTCGAGGCGGTGCAAAAGGCGCTGGAAGGCAAAGGCTGGGATCTCAGCCAGGCCGTTAAGCCACCGCTGAAGTATGAAGTGCGGCCCCACAACACCCTGCAGGTGAGCAAGCGGCAAGTGCGAGAAGCCGATGGCTACTTTGTGGAGACCTGTATCCGCCTTCAGCCGGGCTGGAGTTTGGCCCTTTCCATCGAGTGCTGGGATCCAGATGGGGAAGCCTGGGATCCCTTGCCCCTGCAGCAAGAAGTGTTTGTGCGGCTGGGGGGAGAAGGCCACGGTGCCTTGCTAGCCCCTTGTCCGAAGTTGCAGGCGCAGTGGCAGCAGTTGCAGGCCCTTTCTCAGGCCGCCTTTTGCCAAGCCGGACGCGCTTTGGCCTACTTAGCGACCCCAGGCGTGTTCATCAAAAAGGTGGACGGGCGTTCCCTCTGCCGTGCCTGGCCGTGGGAATGGCGATTGGCCACTCCCCATCCTGCTCACTCCCTCACCGGCCCCCTGGTGAGCGTGGCCACCGGCAAGCCCGTTCCCATCAACGGCCGCCTGCGGGTAGATCACCCCCAAGAGCCGCGACAGATGAGCCTACCCGCTCCTCAAGTTTTTGCAGCGCCTCCTGGCAGTGTCTACTACCTGGAGCAACCGGCCCCCCTCAACCAAGAAGAGCCGGAGCTGGAAGATGGCCGGCCCAACGTCTTCTATCGCTGGCGGCTTTTGGGCTACAGCGAATTGCTTTGGCTCCGTTGGGCCGACTGAGCGCAGGTGTTTGAAGTTCTGTTTCAGAGTTGATGAAGGAGTGTTTTCCTATGGCTTTTCACGTAGTCTATCTCACCTTGTTGACCCCTCTGCACACTGGCGGCACCACCCAAGAAGGCAACCTCTTGGGCATTGCCCGCGAATCCCACACCCATTTGCCCTACATCCCTTCCAGCACCATTCGGGGCAGGTTGCGGGCCAGCGTGGCCGATAAAGACAAAAAATTTGAGCTCTTTGGCAACGAAATTGGGGAAGGGGATCAGCTTACCCAGGGGTCTATTTGGATTGGAGATGGCTCTTTGCTGTGGATCCCGGTGCCCTCCCTCAGCCACGGGGTGGTGTGGATAAGCTGCCCGCTTCTGCTCAAGCGCTGGCTGCGGCTAACAGGCCAGAATCTGTCAGTGCCGGATCCCTACAGTACGAGCTTGAAGGCCGACCGACCCATTTACCTCAAAGATGCCATTCTCAAAGAAGGTCTCAAACAATGGTCGGAATGGAAGAGCTACACCAAAGACCCCAACATCAGTCGCGTGATCGTTTTACCAGATCAGTATTGTGCCACCCTCATTCAAATGAGCCTGTGGCGGCAGGTGAAAGTCAAGCTTAGCGAGCACAAGGTTGTGGAAGGAGGCTTCCGCTATGAAGAGGCTATTCCTCCCGATAGCTTGATGTACTTTACCTGGGGGGTTACAGCCCAAGCAAATGGCAGTTCTCGACAGACAGCAGAAGAGTTTCAAAAGCTGCTGCAATCTAACCAGATTATGCAGATTGGCGGCCAGGAAAGCTTGGGCCGAGGCTTTGTGGAGCTGTCTTTGAACTAGATCTCAACCTAGGAGGGAGGTTTTATGAATAGCTTTGACCCGCGTACATTGGCCAAGCCCGTTTACGAATCCCTGTGCCAGCTCAGAGCGCAAACCAGGAATCCAGAAAGGCTAAAAGAGCAAAAAAACCAGGCTGTGGAGCTCTACACCTATCTTTCTACTTGGGGCCTGCTGCGCCTCAAGGCCGAAGAAGACGCCCTTAGCCAAGAGGGCAAAAAAGAGGTGGTCAAGGAGTTTTTCGATTGCCTAGAAAAGATCTCCGGTCAAAACGAAATTGCCAAATCCAACGGCCTGGATCGTCTCATGGGGTTGGGAGTTGAAGAGTACCTGGGCTTAACAGGGCTGGGACTTGCTTTGGCACAAGAATTCAGCTTCTGGGCTACAGCCATTTACCATGACATTAGCGGAGGGGAATAATGAGCGTAGCCATTCCAATCCAGTCTATTTCCCTGTGTGAAGGAAGCCAAGTGGTCATCCATTCGCTGACTTGGCAAGACTTTGAGAGCATTTTGGAGGAGTTAGGGGAAGACCGCCACACTCGCGTTGCCTATTACAACGGCACTTTAGAGATTATGTCTCCCTTATCCAAACACGAGCGCCCTCATCGCATTGCCGGCTACATTGTCTCAGCCATTCTCGATTCTCAAGGGAGAGACTGGGAAGACTTTGGCTCAACAACCCTTAAAAAGTCTGGCAGTGCTGGGGTAGAGCCTGACACCTGCTTTTATGTCCATTACCTAGAGCAGGTGCGAGGGTGTGAGGGAAGAATTGATGTTGATCTATTGCCCCCGCCTGATCTGGCCATTGAGTCCGACGTTACTTCCCGGACCTTTATCGATGCCTATAAAGCTATTGGCGTGCCCGAAGTTTGGATCTTGGGTGAGCGAAGTTTACGGATATTTATTCTGCAGGGAGAAGACTACGTAGAATCGAGCTGCAGCCGACTTTTCCCAGACTTCGACATCCCCAGGCTTGTGCCTCAACTCATTCGACGCGCCTTAGAAATTGGCACCAGCGCCATGTTGCGCGAATTTCGGGAAACGCTTCGCAATTCCTAATACTGCTTTCCAGCTTTAGGAGAAGATCAAATGCCTAGCAATCGTCCTGCCAACGCTCCACAACCCCTTCCCCGTCCTGGAAGACCAGGCTCACCTCAGCAAGGGGATCCCAGCCGTCTGCCAAGTTCAGGAAGTCGAGGAGGAGGCCATCCCCCCAATCAGAGAGGGGGGAGTGGTGGTGGAGGGGGCGGCAACCATTCCCAACCTTCTCCTTGGTTAGGACATCCCTCGGATCCCAGTCCTAGGCCGGCTTCCACAGCGAGCTTTATTGAATATCTGCGCTGGATGAGAGCCTATGGGGCTCCTTTCAGGGACGGAACCAAAGTTGATCTGGTGCATCGGGCGGAAGCAGCGGAAGCAAATGCAGACTACAGCTCCCGCTTGCAAGTTCTAAACAATCGCATCAAGCGCATTGCCAATGACACCTTTCAGGTCACCTGTCCCTGGCGAATTCGGGTGGGTGGAGCCAAAGGCCCGGAAAGCATGCTGCTGCCCGCTTTTGATCACTTGGGGATCCCCTACATTCCCAGCTCCACCTTGCGGGGGGTAGCCCGCACCCAGGCTATTCGAGAGTTGATGCGGAAGCACAACCTGTCTTGGGAGGAGGCAGATAAAGCAGTGGCACCCTGGCTTGGGCATCTAGAAGCTGAGGACAAAGATAGTGCTGGCAAGGTGATCTTTTTGGATGCCTACCCTGTGCCGACCAGGACTCAAAAACAAGGGGATCCTGATAACTCCAGGTCGGGAGGCTTGGCTGTTGATATTGCCAATAACGTTTGGAGATGGAATGGCAACAGCTTGGAATATAAAGCAAATCCCAATGTCTTTTTCTCTCTCAAACAGGCCACGTTTTTAATCGGGATCCGCAAAGGCCCAGGCTGCACCGACGAGATGTTAGCCCAAGTGAAAGAATGGCTCATCCGCGGGCTGGAGCAAGGAGTGGGATCCCAGGTTAACACCGGCTATGGGCGACTAATCCTAACTGACCAAACCCCCACCCAATACAAGGGAGAATTCTTGCGGCTGCCTTTTGAGCTGGAGGGTCAGTTGATCCACGGGCGGCAAGTGGTCAACTGGAGACCTGATAAGAACCGGTATGACAACAAATCAATTGCCGAAGTCCGACCGGTAGCCTTTAAGAACATGCTGCGCTACTGGTTTCGAACCTTTGCCCTGGGTGTTTTGCCCGTGAAGCAGGTGCAGGAATGGGAGGGGCAACTTTTTGGGGCCATCACTCCCCAGCAAAAACACGGCTGGATCCACGTGGATCTTTTGAAGGGGCGAGTAACTCAACCGGAGCCGGAACCCAATCAAGCAGGAAAGGGGGAGCCTGCCGGACGGCAAGAAGGGATCCTCATCCTCAGCCTTTCTGAGGAGTGCCAAAACTATGCTTCAAAGGAGAAGCAGGAAGCGGTGCAAAAGCTCTTTCGGAACCTCACGTGGATGATGTTTCATCTGGGAGGTATTGGCCAGGGGGCAAGAAGGCCCTGCTACTCTCGCCAAGACCGCGGTAGAGCTCCTTGGTGGCGTGGCTCTACCCTGATCCCTGAGTCGGAGGATTCATTTTGGGATCTTCCAGAGTCAGTGGCCGAGTTTCAGAAACTTTTCCAACGGCGACTGGTCGACTTCTTTGCGGCTCTCGGGGCCCTCAGCGAGCAGGCTCTTGATCCCAGAAATCCATGCAGCTTTGACCAAGTTGCTAAAGAGAGATGGCCTCAAGCAGTGGACAGAAACTGCCAGATTGTAGTCTGCAGCGGCAAGGAAGAATTCAAAAAGCCTTATGCCTTGGCAATCCTGCATCAATTGGGCCGGCAGGGCGAAGGGCGATACGACAAATTCTTGTGCGGAGGTGTGCAGGGAGATGTCGTGCCCTCGCCTGTTTGGATTGCCAACCTAGATGATTACCAAGTAGTTACCGTTTTTGGGGCAACGGTGGATCCTAGGAAAAGTTATCTTGAACAGCTCAGGAAAAATGCTGATGATTTTGGAATAATCTGGCCCTTGAGGTAGAGATCTTGGAGAATCTCTGGAGGAATAAAATGTCCAAAAAGAGGATCAATGCCAAAGTTCTTAGAAACCTTGTTACAGCTGTGGTCAACGGCTCGATCACGCTGGCCATCCTGCTAATTGCTCCTTTGGGATTGGCAGCCGTGATTACCAATACCATTCTTGTCGCGATTGCCAGCTTCTTTTCGGGCAGTCTGGCCGAGATCGTGATGGATTTCTTGTCAAGTCCTGAAATTGATGTTGAGATTTTACCGGAGCGTGGCCGCTCTAAACCCGGCAATGCCATAGATCAGAGGCGAGGCGCTGAAGATCTGCGTCGTCATGACGAATAATGCGAACTTTATATGTCTCTCAGCAGGGGTGTAGGCTAAGCCTTAAGCAAGAGTTCGTAATGGTCTATTTGGGCGAGTCGCTCTTGCAGGAGGTGCCTCTACCCTTGCTGGAGCAAATTTTAATCTTTGGCCGATCCCAGGTCACCACAGACGTAGTGAGAGCGTGCCTGAGGCGGAATATTCCTATTGCCTATCTCTCCCGGCTAGGCTATTGCTATGGTCGCCTTGTTCCTATAGAGAGGGGGTACCGCCGCTTAGCTCATTTGCAACAAGCGCTCCCTGAAGAATGGCGATTGCAAACGGCAGCCCAGATGGTGCGAGCCAAGCTGCTCAATAGCCGGGTGCTGCTGATGAGGCAGCTCAGGCAACGCCCCACTGAAACAGGGGATCTGACCCTGCGCAGTCTGGAACATTTGGCTGCTCAAGCTCTTGAGGCCAAGTCTCTAGATCAATTGCGGGGCATTGAAGGAGCGGCTGCGGCTCTGTATTTCCCGGAATTGGGAAATTGCCTTCAGCAAAGGGGCTTTGTTTTGCTTAACCGCACTCGACAGCCGCCCACTAACCCGGTTAATGCCATGCTCAGCTTTGGCTACATGGTGCTCTGGAACCATCTATTAACCCTGATTGAGCTGCAAGATTTGGATCCCTATCAGGGTTGCTTGCACGCCAGCAGCGAACGCCATGCTGCTCTGGTTTCGGACTTACTGGAAGAATTTCGGGCGCCTATTGTAGATTCAATAGTCCTCTGGCTGATCAACAAGGGCATTATGAACATCGAAGAAGACTTTGAGTATCGCGATGGTGGCTGTTTTCTAAGTGATAGTGGCAGGAAAAAGTACCTTACAGCTTTCATCCAAAGAATGGAGGGATCCATCCAGACCCCTGACGGAGATCAACCCCGCTGGGATCTGCTAACGCAGCAAGTTAAAAAGTTTAAGCAATCCGTCTATAATCCTCAAGATTTGTACCAGCCCTACCGGATTCGCTGATGTTTCTTTATGTTGTTACCTACGATACTCCCTGCGACAAGCGACGCAAGAAAATTGCCGACCTGCTAGAAGGCTACGGCAAGCGCGTGCAATACAGCGTGTTTGAGTGCGTCCTCGACAAAGACAAGTTCGAGGAGCTCAAACTGCGGCTCCGCAAGAAGATCAAGCCCGAGGAAGACAGCGTCCGCTTCTATCCGCTCACTAGCTATGTCCTCGCCCAGGTGGAAATCTGGGGTGGGCCTGCCCTGACTGCACCCCCCAGCTCGGTCATTGTGTAGCTCAGGCAAGTCTCTTCCTACTTAAGCACTCGGTGTTTCCAAAAGTACACTCAAACGGTATCAACGCCTGCGCGAGCGATCCGCCAAAAGCCGCAAAGGCCGATTCTTTCGTCCGATCCCTCGACGCCTTGCGCCACAAGGCTTTCCGGCCCCAAAGCCCCCTCGCCAGCACCCTTTTTGCCGACTTTTTTCCGGATCCCTCGCAAATGGGTCTTGCATTCCTTGCCCTGCTTGGGTTTAATAGGGGTAGGGTTCCCCCTTCGGGGGGATCCCTAGAAATTGGAAACTTTTTAGAGTAGAAGCGTTCTACTTGTACAGTCAACTAGTTGTTCCCCCTTCGGGGGGATCCCTAGAAATTGGAAACTGTTGGCCTCGATGTTAAGGCCAAGAGCGCCATCATGTTCCCCCTTCGGGGGGATCCCTAGAAATTGGAAACTGCTTGACCGTTTGACCCTCATACAGCCCTTTGTCAGGGCTGGTTCCCCCTTCGGGGGGATCCCTAGAAATTGGAAACGTTGATCATCTGCTCGTCCGCTGGGCAGTTGAATCGCTGCGGCTTGTTCCCCCTTCGGGGGGATCCCTAGAAATTGGAAACGTGCATACGCTCTTGCCAGCCAAATTAGAGCAGCTGGAATTCGGGAAAGTTCCCCCTTCGGGGGGATCCCTAGAAATTGGAAACCGCAAATTAACCGTCACTCCCAACACCTGGTTAAGCTGCGTTCCCCCTTCGGGGGGATCCCTAGAAATTGGAAACAACTGACACCGGCGGTTGTGGACGAGTTGGCTTTGGTGTTCCCCCTTCGGGGGGATCCCTAGAAATTGGAAACGTCTCTTGCGAAACTCTTCTGCTGCCGCTTTGGCTTTGCGGTTCCCCCTTCGGGGGGATCCCTAGAAATTGGAAACACCTGGCTCAGCGGGAGGAAGAATAACATGTAGGTCGTTCCCCCTTCGGGGGGATCCCTAGAAATTGGAAACATGATGCGCAAAGCGCGTAAAGCGGTGGAAGATCTGCGGTTCCCCCTTCGGGGGGATCCCTAGAAATTGGAAACGCTGAATTTTGTTCATAGTACCCTCCTAAAGGAGTAGAGTTCCCCCTTCGGGGGGATCCCTAGAAATTGGAAACTTGGGAGTAGAAACAACACCCAGGAGAAATCCTGGGTGGTTCCCCCTTCGGGGGGATCCCTAGAAATTGGAAACTCCTTTTTCAAGGTTTCGACGATGTTGGATTTGGAGGTTCCCCCTTCGGGGGGATCCCTAGAAATTGGAAACTAATCATATAGACTCCTCCCTTATCGGGATAGAAAGGTTCCCCCTTCGGGGGGATCCCTAGAAATTGGAAACTTGATTTAGTTGGTAAGCTGGTTCAGTTTGCTGATGTTCCCCCTTCGGGGGGATCCCTAGAAATTGGAAACACTCCACTCAGGCAGGAGCCAGTCCTCCTCTACCTTGTTCCCCCTTCGGGGGGATCCCTAGAAATTGGAAACTTGCAAGTGAGGCTTTATACTCGGCTTCGAGCCGAGCCGTTCCCCCTTCGGGGGGATCCCTAGAAATTGGAAACGGCACATCCGCTACTATTGCAGAATTGCGTAAGGCAGTTCCCCCTTCGGGGGGATCCCTAGAAATTGGAAACGGCTACGAAAGTACTGCTTGTTTGTACGCCCGAGAGGGGTACAAGTTCCCCCTTCGGGGGGATCCCTAGAAATTGGAAACTATCGAGCCCAAGCCTCTGGTGGTACGGATGTTTAACAAGTTCCCCCTTCGGGGGGATCCCTAGAAATTGGAAACTTCACTATGGCTATCATGATCACAACTCGTGGTCGGGTTCCCCCTTCGGGGGGATCCCTAGAAATTGGAAACGAATACTACTCAATCGGAAAGAAATTATGCTTCGAAGTTCCCCCTTCGGGGGGATCCCTAGAAATTGGAAACCAACTCGGAAACTCATAAAAGGTACACTTTCTGAGGTAGGTGTTCCCCCTTCGGGGGGATCCCTAGAAATTGGAAACGGCCAGTACTCCTCAGGCAGGAGCCTGATGAGAAAACTGAAACGTTCCCCCTTCGGGGGGATCCCTAGAAATTGGAAACAGGCCAAGAGACGCAGGAAAACGCGGGTCTTCATACAGGTTCCCCCTTCGGGGGGATCCCTAGAAATTGGAAACATGTGGCGCTCCCAGCGCCCAATCAACCGGATCTCCATAAAAGTTCCCCCTTCGGGGGGATCCCTAGAAATTGGAAACAAGAACAACGGTATGTCAGGTGATGTACGTACGGCCCAAGTTCCCCCTTCGGGGGGATCCCTAGAAATTGGAAACTACATGTTAGTCCGTGCCGTCGGGAGGGAAGCCGATAAGCCGTTCCCCCTTCGGGGGGATCCCTAGAAATTGGAAACACTATAGATCAACACAACACCCGAACGCGGTCAAAATGAAGTTCCCCCTTCGGGGGGATCCCTAGAAATTGGAAACGATAATTCTTGACTCGTGTTCGTATACTACTTGAGCTAGTTGCAGTTCCCCCTTCGGGGGGATCCCTAGAAATTGGAAACGTTATTACCTCCAATGTGGAAGAACTCTCCATTGGAGGTTCCCCCTTCGGGGGGATCCCTAGAAATTGGAAACGATATTGCTCCCTTAGGCAGGTAGAAAAACCACCCTTGGTTCCCCCTTCGGGGGGATCCCTAGAAATTGGAAACCTTGTGGTGGGCTAAGTCCTGTGCAATAAACTAAACCGTTCCCCCTTCGGGGGGATCCCTAGAAATTGGAAACCCGATCCTCCTAACTTTGGCAGGGAAACACTGAAACGTTCCCCCTTCGGGGGGATCCCTAGAAATTGGAAACCCAGATCTCAACGTAGACTGGCTGCTTTTTCTCGAAGTTCCCCCTTCGGGGGGATCCCTAGAAATTGGAAACGATCCAACTCACCTCCCCGAGTACCCCAGCAAGATACCGGATGTTCCCCCTTCGGGGGGATCCCTAGAAATTGGAAACGCAACGCCTACCGGACCGTTGCTCTGGTTGTGTCAAGTTCCCCCTTCGGGGGGATCCCTAGAAATTGGAAACTCTGTGTAAATGAAGACTTTCCCATTAGGTTTCTGCTGGTTCCCCCTTCGGGGGGATCCCTAGAAATTGGAAACATTAACCACCCATCGCGATACTTATCGTGATAGGGGTTCCCCCTTCGGGGGGATCCCTAGAAATTGGAAACAACGAGCACCTAGATCAACTAGGATTCGTGTTTCCTGGGGGTTCCCCCTTCGGGGGGATCCCTAGAAATTGGAAACGGCACAGCCCCTCAAGCTGGGGTATCTGTCCACAAAGATCGTTCCCCCTTCGGGGGGATCCCTAGAAATTGGAAACGTTGTATGCAAATTACATTGTTTGGGTCGTGGAATAACTACGGTTCCCCCTTCGGGGGGATCCCTAGAAATTGGAAACAGTGGCGACTAATTCCCACACTCCCTTGTCTAAGGAAAAGTTCCCCCTTCGGGGGGATCCCTAGAAATTGGAAACGTCCCCCCAGTTGAATCGCCCCATTAGGAAGGCAATATCCGTTCCCCCTTCGGGGGGATCCCTAGAAATTGGAAACCGGCGAAACTCGGCGTAGTCCACAGGTTGGTTACCAAGTTCCCCCTTCGGGGGGATCCCTAGAAATTGGAAACAGGAACTAGGTCAGCTTACACGCAATAGCCCACTCTGGGCAGTTCCCCCTTCGGGGGGATCCCTAGAAATTGGAAACAAGTATTCATAACGAACCTCCCTTGTGTGGGAATAAAGAGTTCCCCCTTCGGGGGGATCCCTAGAAATTGGAAACCGTAATCATGGTTTACCTCCCTTTACAGGGATAAAAGAAGTTCCCCCTTCGGGGGGATCCCTAGAAATTGGAAACTTTGGATCGGAACTAGATTAACCAGCGGATTCCCCACTGTTCCCCCTTCGGGGGGATCCCTAGAAATTGGAAACGGTCTTCGAG
This sequence comes from Thermostichus sp. MS-CIW-25, assembly GCF_054060015.1. Classification (NCBI taxonomy): domain Bacteria; kingdom Bacillati; phylum Cyanobacteriota; class Cyanophyceae; order Thermostichales; family Thermostichaceae; genus Thermostichus; species Thermostichus sp. MS-CIW-25. The sequence goes on along the minus strand of NZ_JBSSCS010000013.1, from coordinate 43,315 downwards.
TAGCGACTGTAGTGGTATTTCACCACTTCTGTTCCCCCTTCGGGGGGATCCCTAGAAATTGGAAACGCTCTACCATGGCGAAAGCCATGTCAAGCGCTTCGTGTTCCCCCTTCGGGGGGATCCCTAGAAATTGGAAACAGGACCGGGATGTTTTTAAAGGAACAGCCAAACCTGCTGTTCCCCCTTCGGGGGGATCCCTAGAAATTGGAAACTTCGTATTGACAGTAGATGTAGTCTTCAACCCGTTCGTACTGTTCCCCCTTCGGGGGGATCCCTAGAAATTGGAAACTTAGAGGCTGCTTTAGAAGAGGTGCGGAACACCCTACCTGTTCCCCCTTCGGGGGGATCCCTAGAAATTGGAAACAGGAGTTAGGGTCACACTGGGTGACACCCCTGAACCCGTTGTTCCCCCTTCGGGGGGATCCCTAGAAATTGGAAACTCTACCATGATTATCAAATGGTCAAATGGCGAACGTTACCTAATGTTCCCCCTTCGGGGGGATCCCTAGAAATTGGAAACACCAAATCCGATGTAATCCGCTACACTTACGTAGTGTTCCCCCTTCGGGGGGATCCCTAGAAATTGGAAACCCCCATCAAAATCGCCCCCCATTGTCTCCCAGTCAGCTCGGTGTTCCCCCTTCGGGGGGATCCCTAGAAATTGGAAACGTTCGACTTCTTAGACGACTGTTTGTCTACCATTCCTGAAGTTCCCCCTTCGGGGGGATCCCTAGAAATTGGAAACGATTAGGGGGTTACTCGTCCTTCAGAATGTGAAAGCATACAGTTCCCCCTTCGGGGGGATCCCTAGAAATTGGAAACTAACTCACCTGACTCAGCACCCAGGATTATCTCCTGGGTGGTTCCCCCTTCGGGGGGATCCCTAGAAATTGGAAACATCCCAGGTGGCGTAGGTTACATTTATGTGAGCTTTTGGTTCCCCCTTCGGGGGGATCCCTAGAAATTGGAAACCGTTTTGACATGGTTTACTCCTTTGAGAAGTGTGCCTAGTTCCCCCTTCGGGGGGATCCCTAGAAATTGGAAACTTTTGGTCGTTGGAGATATTAACCAGTGGAAACCACGTGTTCCCCCTTCGGGGGGATCCCTAGAAATTGGAAACGTTAGATTAGCGTGCTACCCGCCACTGCCCACGCTGGTGGGTGTTCCCCCTTCGGGGGGATCCCTAGAAATTGGAAACCGTAGAGAGAACACCCGACGGGGGTAAGCTCTTTATCTATACCGTTCCCCCTTCGGGGGGATCCCTAGAAATTGGAAACAATAGACCTCCCTTGTGTGGGAAGAAAGAACACCCAGGTGGAAGTTCCCCCTTCGGGGGGATCCCTAGAAATTGGAAACGTTGAATAAAGAGTAACCCCCAACCCAACACACCCAGGTGTTCCCCCTTCGGGGGGATCCCTAGAAATTGGAAACATAACGGGGATACTAATCCCCGTTATCACACTACTGAAAGTTCCCCCTTCGGGGGGATCCCTAGAAATTGGAAACCTGCACGTTACGTTAATCTAACCTAACCTCCCAAAACAGTTCCCCCTTCGGGGGGATCCCTAGAAATTGGAAACGCGTTCTTTGGCTTTCTGGATCTGGATGTCAATCAATTTGGGTTCCCCCTTCGGGGGGATCCCTAGAAATTGGAAACTCACGTCGGGAGGGACAGGTAGGCCATCGAACCGCAACACGCGTTCCCCCTTCGGGGGGATCCCTAGAAATTGGAAACTTCAACCGCAAAGGAGAATTCAACGTTCCTTTTGGAAAGTACAAGTTCCCCCTTCGGGGGGATCCCTAGAAATTGGAAACCTGTCTTGACACTGGGGCTGGTGATCAGCAACTGCGGCTGCTTGTTCCCCCTTCGGGGGGATCCCTAGAAATTGGAAACATTTTCTATGCAACGATTGCCGAGTTTCTCGGCAATTGTTCCCCCTTCGGGGGGATCCCTAGAAATTGGAAACTGCAATCAAAGCATCTGCTGCACCTGATGTTACTGGTAGCAGTTCCCCCTTCGGGGGGATCCCTAGAAATTGGAAACACCATGTTCTGACGTGTACGAGGAATTTCAGCTTAGTTCCCCCTTCGGGGGGATCCCTAGAAATTGGAAACTTTTATTTCCATATGTACCTCCCTTTACTAAGGAGAAGTTCCCCCTTCGGGGGGATCCCTAGAAATTGGAAACCTGGCTCTCCCGACAGATCCCACAGGATCAACTGGGGTTCCCCCTTCGGGGGGATCCCTAGAAATTGGAAACCTTGATTTCAATCCCCTCGTACACTAGGGGATTCATGTTCCCCCTTCGGGGGGATCCCTAGAAATTGGAAACATCACGTGGTGTGCCTACGTATCCGCATGGACCCCAAATACCAAGGTTCCCCCTTCGGGGGGATCCCTAGAAATTGGAAACCCCTTGTTGCTGACATGAGTCTTATATTCTTCTAGACTGTTCCCCCTTCGGGGGGATCCCTAGAAATTGGAAACCTGGGCCAAACGCTGCTTCAGTCGCTCTCGATACCGCCGCGTTCCCCCTTCGGGGGGATCCCTAGAAATTGGAAACCTTCAGAGGCGTTCTGGGGTCATTTAAGGCCCGTACAGGGAGTTCCCCCTTCGGGGGGATCCCTAGAAATTGGAAACAAAAAATAAAAGGAGTGCCTTTATCAGGCACTCCTCATGTTCCCCCTTCGGGGGGATCCCTAGAAATTGGAAACCAAGAAGGCCCCCTCCACCTTCTTGTCCTTTTTTTTATTGTTCCCCCTTCGGGGGGATCCCTAGAAATTGGAAACTTGCGGCACCCTATTGCGATAACCATCGCGATGGGTGGTTAGTGTTCCCCCTTCGGGGGGATCCCTAGAAATTGGAAACCAATGTGATCTGCATAGTAACCTCCCTTGCGGGTAGAGTTCCCCCTTCGGGGGGATCCCTAGAAATTGGAAACAAAAGAGTACAGCCTACATCCAGAGGAGTTCGTCTGTTTTGTTCCCCCTTCGGGGGGATCCCTAGAAATTGGAAACAACAACCTGGGTGTTCTTTATCCCTGAAAAAGGGAGGTTCAACCGTTCCCCCTTCGGGGGGATCCCTAGAAATTGGAAACTTTCCACCCTTAACCTTCACTTCCACGACGTGAAGCGTTCCCCCTTCGGGGGGATCCCTAGAAATTGGAAACTCGGTCGCCCAATTCTGGCCACACGAAGCGAAAGCCGAGTAGTTCCCCCTTCGGGGGGATCCCTAGAAATTGGAAACTTACTGTTGAATAGAGAGTAACCCCAACTCAGCACCCAGGTTCCCCCTTCGGGGGGATCCCTAGAAATTGGAAACGGAAATGGCACAGCGGAAAGCTGCTGTCAAAAACCTCGTGGCGTTCCCCCTTCGGGGGGATCCCTAGAAATTGGAAACCACTTATTCCCCCGCTATTCGTCGGAGAGTGAAGTTCAAGGTTCCCCCTTCGGGGGGATCCCTAGAAATTGGAAACGACATCCAGTGGGTTCAGGTAAATGTCGTTACCTTCGGTTCCCCCTTCGGGGGGATCCCTAGAAATTGGAAACTAGAGCACTTCATTGGCCTCACGAAGCGAGTTGGTGATGTTCCCCCTTCGGGGGGATCCCTAGAAATTGGAAACCAAAAGTCCCCCATTTTGGCCACACTCCACGTTGGGGAGTTCCCCCTTCGGGGGGATCCCTAGAAATTGGAAACAGAGTTAGCCTACTTTCTGATCCCCAAAATATAGAGGAGTTCCCCCTTCGGGGGGATCCCTAGAAATTGGAAACTAATGGCAGCCTTTTTTATTTTAGAAGGCAGGCTTCAGTGTTTGTTCCCCCTTCGGGGGGATCCCTAGAAATTGGAAACTTTCTACTCCCGGAAGGGAGGAGGTTACCATGAACGTCATGAGTTCCCCCTTCGGGGGGATCCCTAGAAATTGGAAACTGTTAGGGATGCACTGTTAGGTCTCCCTAGCAAAGAGTTCCCCCTTCGGGGGGATCCCTAGAAATTGGAAACGAAAACTGAAACGATTAACCAGCAGCTTCCGAAATTTGGGTTCCCCCTTCGGGGGGATCCCTAGAAATTGGAAACTAATGCACCTCCCTTCCGGGAGTAGAAACAACACCCAGGTTCCCCCTTCGGGGGGATCCCTAGAAATTGGAAACTAAGTGAGACAAGACGATAGTTGTGGTAGCCAGGGATTTGTTCCCCCTTCGGGGGGATCCCTAGAAATTGGAAACATAGGTATTCGTCTAGATCGTTGAAGACGAATACCGTCTGTTCCCCCTTCGGGGGGATCCCTAGAAATTGGAAACGCCTCACCGAGGTGAGAAGCGAGTCCGTCTAGACGGTTTAAGGTTCCCCCTTCGGGGGGATCCCTAGAAATTGGAAACAGCACCTTCGTAACATTGCGAAAGTGTTGGCTTCCATGGTTCCCCCTTCGGGGGGATCCCTAGAAATTGGAAACCTGGTGAAGCCCTTCGGGGCAGTAGCTGACCTTCTCGGTTCCCCCTTCGGGGGGATCCCTAGAAATTGGAAACGCTAATGATTGCTTAAAAGCTTTGCAAGACTAACCTTCCTGTTCCCCCTTCGGGGGGATCCCTAGAAATTGGAAACATGAAGTACTCCCCACGATCGTTGTATATACGTACTACCTCCTTGTTCCCCCTTCGGGGGGATCCCTAGAAATTGGAAACGTTCAGGCTTACTTGTTGGACTGATAACCCAGTAGTAGTTCCCCCTTCGGGGGGATCCCTAGAAATTGGAAACTGCAATCAATTCAGCAAGAATGGCATCAGCAGGTAGTTCCCCCTTCGGGGGGATCCCTAGAAATTGGAAACTTGAAGCTCCTCCCTTCATCAGGGATAAAGAACACCGTTCCCCCTTCGGGGGGATCCCTAGAAATTGGAAACTATCGGAGGCTCGACCTCCACACCTGGCAGTGAGGGTGTTCCCCCTTCGGGGGGATCCCTAGAAATTGGAAACTCAACGTTGCTCCACCAAGCGTCCGGACCATTCTTTCACACTTGTTCCCCCTTCGGGGGGATCCCTAGAAATTGGAAACAGTATTGTCGAATTCAATCCCAGCTTAGATTGTACTAGTTCCCCCTTCGGGGGGATCCCTAGAAATTGGAAACGTCTCCTGTGCAGGTCTAGGCTGGGATGCTACCTCCTTGTTCCCCCTTCGGGGGGATCCCTAGAAATTGGAAACTCTTCGTCTGCAGTTATCCAAAGTCTATTATCTTCACCATTGTTCCCCCTTCGGGGGGATCCCTAGAAATTGGAAACCCTTTTCCTCCCTGTTTGAGGGTGTAATTTATCCCTGAAGTTCCCCCTTCGGGGGGATCCCTAGAAATTGGAAACCTGATGTGCCCTTTATAGCAGTTCAACTCAGTCTGGAGTGTTCCCCCTTCGGGGGGATCCCTAGAAATTGGAAACTACTCAAAGTCTTGCGGATTTAAGTAGTCCGCAAGCTGTTCCCCCTTCGGGGGGATCCCTAGAAATTGGAAACTTAAACGGATGGAATTGGGGTTTACTTGCTTGGGTTGGAGTTCCCCCTTCGGGGGGATCCCTAGAAATTGGAAACAGATCTCGTCTATTGCGTAGATGTCCCACTCATGGAGGTTCCCCCTTCGGGGGGATCCCTAGAAATTGGAAACCCACCTGTTAGATTCTTCATCGTGTCTGAATGCGAATGTTCCCCCTTCGGGGGGATCCCTAGAAATTGGAAACTGCTGAAGCTGACCTGAATACCCTGGGGTGTATACTGAATGTTCCCCCTTCGGGGGGATCCCTAGAAATTGGAAACCGACACCGGGTCAAGTAGCCGCGAGCATCGGTCGGTTGTTCCCCCTTCGGGGGGATCCCTAGAAATTGGAAACAGAGTTTCGCAAGAGACTCCAAGCTGCTCGTACTTGGCTGTTCCCCCTTCGGGGGGATCCCTAGAAATTGGAAACGTCTTCCCAGTCCTCGAAGTCGGGTGTGGGGATGATCCCCCAGGCGTTCCCCCTTCGGGGGGATCCCTAGAAATTGGAAACAAGACTTACGTTACCATGTGTGCCTTAGACGAGCAGGATGTTCCCCCTTCGGGGGGATCCCTAGAAATTGGAAACCACGTTCCATTTTGGACCTCCCTTATCGGGAAAGAAACAGTTCCCCCTTCGGGGGGATCCCTAGAAATTGGAAACAGGATAACCCAAAACGGGCTGCAATCCCCTCAAGTGTTCCCCCTTCGGGGGGATCCCTAGAAATTGGAAACATACCGATCATCTTCATATATGAAGTCGGCGTCTTCTAAGGGTTCCCCCTTCGGGGGGATCCCTAGAAATTGGAAACCCTCCCTGAGGCTGTTTGAGACTAGCCGTGCTCTTAGAGTTCCCCCTTCGGGGGGATCCCTAGAAATTGGAAACTTAGGCAGGCATTGGTTTTAATTGGACAGCACTCGAGTTCCCCCTTCGGGGGATCCCTAGAAATTGGAAACTTTTTATCTGTGTAGATAAATCGGATACCATTCTTGGTGGTTCCCCCTTCGGGGGGATCCCTAGAAATTGGAAACGCTCGGTACTGTAGCATTGCCCGGAGCTTCTCCCAGTGTTCCCCCTTCGGGGGGATCCCTAGAAATTGGAAACCCGACTACGGCCTGATAGCAGGCCTCGGCCATTTCGGCGTTCCCCCTTCGGGGGGATCCCTAGAAATTGGAAACACCGTGATGTTCCAACGCTCTTGCATAGCGTCCCATGTTCCCCCTTCGGGGGGATCCCTAGAAATTGGAAACAGCGCAGCATCGGCTTGGGCTTTCGCCTTAGCCTTGTTCCCCCTTCGGGGGGATCCCTAGAAATTGGAAACCTTCAAGTAGCTGCGAACGAGACGAATGGCTGCCAAGTGTTCCCCCTTCGGGGGGATCCCTAGAAATTGGAAACAAATAGTCTCCGTGAGGCTGCTGAAATAGTCCGAACGTTCCCCCTTCGGGGGGATCCCTAGAAATTGGAAACACCACAGCTCACACGCTACATCTTCAACAACCGTGAAGTTCCCCCTTCGGGGGGATCCCTAGAAATTGGAAACCCTATAGCCACAAAAAATCCCCCGCCAATAAGGCGGGGTTTTTCCTTCGGGGGGATCTATAGAATTGGAAACCTAGGGATCCCTAGTTGGAAAGAAATTGGAAACAGAGAAAAGATTAGAGTAAAGCCGGTGCTGCTCGGCAGAGGCCAGGCAGCGCTGTTGGTGCTCAGGCCACTCCTGGAGGGCTAGTTTTTGTTGTTCCTGGAGAAGGGTTTGTAGGTCTGAGTCTGCAGGCAGCTCGCCTTGCAAAACCTGCAAATCGTTAAAGCGGCCCAGTTGATCCTGCAAGCACTTCAGGGTTGCTATCCAATCTTGCATGGTTTCCCCGTAAAAGGGCGCAAAAAACTCCACCTGATAGCGCAGCCGTTTGGTGGCCTTGCGCAGCTCGTGCAGTTGCTCAGCCTGGGCTTCCGTTGCGGGGAAAGCAGGGATCCGCCAGCCTGGCTGCAGCAGCCACTGGGCCAGCAGGGGAGTCAGCAAGTGGGGCAAGCTTTCCGGCAAAGGCAGCTCCGCCTGGGGCTTATAGCGGGGGTGAGCCAGCCACTGCTCGCAGGCAGCTTGAAACGCCAGGAAGTCAGCATCTTCAAGAATGCGGCGGGAGCGTTTCTCGGCTTGGGCTCGACGTTGCTGCAGATCTTGTTTTAGCTTCTCCAGTTCTGCCTGCTGGGCTGCCGGGATCCCTTCCCAACAAGGTTCCTGCAGGATTTCCAGCAGCACGTCCAGATCCCGCTGTTTGCCCAAAGCACTGGCCAGCTTTTGCAGGCGTTTGGGCTTGAGAGGCTTGGGCAGCCGGACGGATCCCTGAAATACCTGCACCCAGGTGCCAATACGGCGCAGGGTCACCCGGATTTGGTGGAGAGATTCTGCCGCCTCTGGATGCTGAGCCAGAACTCGCCTTACGTGTTTCTGCAGCCGCTGCCATTGCTGGCTCAACAGCTGGTGGGCCCAGGCGGCCACGGTTGGCAAGGGCGCAGATGAGGGCAAGGTCAAGTGCAAGGACTCCGTCCCGCTGACGCGAAAGGACTCCGTCCCGCTGACGCGATCGGTTTTCAGCTCAGCAGCAACAGCGTCCACAGCCAGTCTCCTCTACCCAAAACGAGAACCAAGAGGGCAGCAGACTCTTTTCACATAGGTCATCCAGCTTAGCTTGAGGTTACCCCCGCCTCTTCCTTTTTAACCTAATCTTAACCTGGGTAAACCGAGCAGGCTGTGGCCAGGGAAACTGTCGCGAGCTTTGGCCTGTCGCGCCATTCCCGTCAGCGGAACAGAGCATGACTCTAGTCAATAATAAGCTCAACTATACTGAAAATAATGTATAATATGTTCAGTACGGATTACTACCAGTTGATCTTTCTGTTTACTTTCGAGTCTGCCAACATGGTAGCCAAAGCAAAGCAGAAAATTGGTAGTAAGACGACACGGAAACTGCGCTTTGGGTATTCTACTCAAAGCTTTGCGGGATACCGCCATTCTGTTTGGAAACAAACAGAATGCTATCGCTGCATAGTTGAACAGTGATGTTCAGCAATGTTCAGCGTAAATGTATCAGTCTAGGGCTCCCGGCCTGCTGTCGCAAGTGGTAGGCGGGGTTCGACTACTGACCAGAGGCGGGCAGCCACCTCTGCCGGGGATCCCTGGGCTGAAATGCGGACAATCCGCTGGGGTTCTGCGGCGGCCAGGGTTTCGAATCCGCAGTAAACCCGCCGGTGGAACTCTAGGCCTTCTTGCTCGTTAGTGCTCTGCACCGCTAGCTCAACTGCGCCAGAAGAACGGGAGCGAGCTCGTTCTAGCCCCACCTCGGGGGGCAGATCCAGCCACAGGGTGAGATCCGGCTGTAGCCCGTCGGTGACCCATCGGTTGAGCTGCCGGATCAGATCCAGATCTATGCCCCGGCCATAGCCTTGATAGGCCAAGGTGGAATCGGTAAAGCGATCACAAACGACCACCTGCCCTGCCGCCAGAGCCGGCGCGATGACTTTGCTCACGTGTTCAGCCCGATCCGCCGCGTACAGGAGCAACTCCGCCAGAGGGCTAAAGGGATCCCCGTGCAGCAACAGCTCCCGCAGCGTTTTGCCCAGCGCCGTGCCCCCCGGCTCGCGGGTACACAGACAAGCGTAGCCTTCTTGGCGCAGTCGCTCAACCAAGAGGGCCTGTTGGGTGGTTTTGCCCACCCCTTCCCCGCCTTCTAGGGTGATGAACACACCGTCGTCCTGATACATTCACGCTGAACTCTCCTGAACATGGTTCAGGAAAGAAGCGATCGCATCCTGCCTATCTCTGTTCGCGTCAGCGGGACGGAGTCCAAACAGGAAGGCGGTATCCCGCAAAGCCCTGAGGAATACCCCCCGAGCGCTTTCCCCCTTCACTTCCCGGCAACCGTTGCGGTGGACTCAAGGATCAGGGGGAAACTTGGTCTACTATATCCCTCTCAATGACTTTTGCCAAACCGCCTAAAGCTCAGTAAATTCAGCAAAGTTCAGGGTTTTGGGGGTTAGAGGCATGCTCTGCAGGAGGGTTAGCGCAGGTTGAGTTGGGGCTGCAAATTAAAGGAGTGCCCCGGCACCACCACGTAGACGTCGGGGATGTTGGTGGGCTCCAGGCTTTGCAGGGCTAACCCTTCGATGTTGGAGCGCAGGGCGTTGTTGATGGTGGCTTCCAGTTGGGACAAAACCTGCGCCTCGTTGCCCTGAGCGGCCAAGCCCGGAAACTGGCTGTACACGGCGCGCGCCAAGCTGCTGGCCAAGGGGAGCTGGATCAGGGTGAGGTTGGATCCCCCCAGCTGGGGGCCCAAGGTGTTGGCCCGGCCGCGGATGCCCAAAGCTTGGAGGGCATTGGCCGTTTGGCTGACGGGGATGGTGCAAGTATCCATCTTGTAAACGGGCACTGAGGCCATGGTCAGAGCAGAAACGCTGGTCAGTTGCACCACAGTAAAGGAGGCAGTGCCGTTGTAGGCAAAGCAAAAATCGCGAAAGGCTGCGGGCACATTGGCAGCGCGGATGGGGCGCTCATCGTCAAAGCCGCCCGACTCGGCGAAGATGTTGCGGATAGCGAATCCCCCGAAGAAGGCCAGCAGGGCCACCACCAGCAGGATCGTCAGATCGGAGGAGGAGACCCCCCCGCTGGAGCTGCCGCCTCGCCCACCACCGCCATATCCCCCACCGCCAACATAGCCGGAGGTGTAGCCGTAAGCCGCGGAACGGCTGTAGTCACTGCGGTAGCCGGATTCCCCAAGGACTCCGTCCCGCTTACGCGAGCGGCCAGCAAAGGACTCCGTCCCGCTACCGCGAAAGGCAGAGGAACGGGCGGATCCGTCGTAACTGCGGCTGCCGGAGACAGAACGGCGGGGAACTAGCGCTTGCCCAGGGCGCTCACCGGCTCCTCCTGCAGCGGCTTTCTGCCCCCCCTTTTCGCTGTCAACACGAGACCCCTCGTCTCGGCCAGTCTGGGGGGAGCGGTTGGAAGGGCGAGAAGTGGCCCCTTGCGCGGACTCCCTGTAGCTATCCCGCCCATTCTCCAAGGACTCCGTCCCGCTACCGCGAACGTCCAGCCAATCTTCTGCGCCCACAAAGGTTGAGCCCTCTTCCGGCAAAGGGGGTGGGGAACGACGACCTTGGCGCTCCCTTCCTTCACCAGAGTTTGCAACCGAGGAGACCGCGGCTTCCTCACCGGCAGAATCCGGAGCATAGCGGCTGGGATCGGGGGCAGCAGTCCGTTCCGCTGCTGCAATGGGATCTTGATCCTCAAACTCAGAAAAACCCATAGTTCTTCGAGCGCTCCCCTCAGCTGCCAAGGCAAGACGGCTTTCAATTTCACTCCCCCGAAGGGAAGGGACTATTGTATGCTAGCAGCTCCCCAGCCAGGACATCGGATGCTATTCCTTGGATCCAAGCCAGCCCATACGCTTCTCCAGGAGAGGCAACTGCGCTTTCAAGGCGCGCAAGGCTCGGCCTCGGTGGCCGATGGCCTCTTTTTGAGCTGGGCTCATCTCGGCAAAGGTTAGCCCCACTTCGGGCACCCAAAACAGGGGGTCATAGCCAAACCCCCCCTCTCCCCGCGGCTGGGTCAAGATCTCTCCTGAGCATACCCCTTCCACCAGGGCATGCACTACACCTTGGGGATCCACCAGGGCAATGGCGCAGTGAAAGGTGGCTCGGCGATTTGGGATCCCTTCCACTTCCCTGAGCAACCGCTCGATGCGGGCAGCATCGTTGGGGGCATAGCGAGCCGAGCGGATCCCAGGGGCACCGCCAAGGGCTTCTACCGCTAGGCCGGAATCGTCGGCAATGGCCCACTCCCCCAGAGACTTGGCCACGGCTCTGGCTTTGAGAAGGGCATTTTCGGCAAAGGTGGTGCCGGTTTCTTCCACCTCAATTTCTGAGGGCATGCGGCGCAGCTCCCAAGCAGGGGCATGGGCCTGGAAAAAGGCATTGAACTCGCGCCATTTGCCGGGGCTACTGCTGGCCAAGATCAAAGGACGGGTCATGGAAGGTTCCTACGAATTGTATGGATGTAGCGGAAAGCTGAGGAGGCGGAAGGCTGTCCAAGGGCTTCCTGCCTAATGGATCTCGAGAACCATGTTGTGCAGGGCTGTGTTAATCACCAGGGTGGATCCCCATCGCTCTACCTTGCCCCCATCCCAATGCATGTGTCCGCAGATGTAGTAGCGGGGCTGCAGCTGTTCCAAAAGGGGGCGCAAAGTGGGTGTGCGACGGTGATACCACTTCCCGCCTTCATCCAAAAAGCCTCGCGGCGGAGCATGGGTGAGCAGCAGGTCAATGGGCCGGGGGGGTTGACTGTAGAGGGCGAGCAGCTCCTGCAAATGGGCGGAGGTGAGAGACCAGCTCCAACCACAGGGGGGAGTCCAGGGCACAGCCAAAACCTGTAACCCCAGCCACTCAAAGCAGCAGGACTGGGTGATGGCCCGTCCCCAACGGCCAACCAGCGAATTCAAAACCGAAGCTGCTGGATCGTGGTTGCCAGGTAAAAAGAGCCAGGGTTTGCCCAGGCTCTCCACTGCCGCCAAAAAGGATTGCAGATGAACCACCTCTGCTTGGGCTGCCGGATGAAAGCCCTGGGTGGCCTTGCGGGAAGGTTTGCCGGCCTTGGAACAGAAATCCCCGCAGTTGATGTAAGCATCCACCTCCGGCAGATGGGCAAGGGCCTGCCGGATCAGCCGAGCGCTGCCGTGGTAGTCAGAGCCGAGCAGCAGTTTAATCCCCATGGGCCTCTGCAGCAGAAGAATCCAGGTGGGATCCCTGAAGCAGGGCGGCAACTTGCTGCCAGGAGCTGCTGTACCAAGCTTGCTGGGCTTCCAGTTCTTCGCCGAGGGATCCCGTGGGGCCAAAATCTGGGCAGGCGTACCCCAGGGAGCGTAATCCTGCCACCAACACTGCCGGAGACAGCCACCACTGCTGGGCCAAGCGCAGCAGATCCACCTGGCTGCGGGTTTGCAGGTATTGGCGGAGCTGGCGTTGCAAGCTGGCAGCGGAGGGCAGGGGCACCGCTTGCTGATGGACGGCAATCAACAGCTCGCTGCTGGGGGTGCAACAGAGCAGCCACTTGAGGTGATCCAGAGAAGGGGGCCAGCTCCACAACCAGAGTTGATCATAGCGGTGGCCGGCTTGGGGACGGTCGTAGTGGAGAGTCAGGTACCGCCGTTCGCGATAGCGGGCCGTAGGCCTTGAAGACAAGACCAGCGAGGGGCGGCGGAAGCCGTAGAACAGGATGGTTCCCTGCGCCTGAGGCCAGAGGACAGAAAATCGGTCTACAGCTTGCCAACGCAAAGGCTGGGTGGGCTGGGGGGTGGGGCGCCAGATCAACAGAGGTGAGGGCTCTGTCCCCCTCTGGGAGCCAGTCGAGGGCCTGGAGTTGGGCATGGGAGGAGTGGCATCCAGAGAGGCGGGGGAGATGGGAGACTTGCTCCCATCAGGGGTGCGGGGCGCTGTTTTCTCGAGAGGGGGGTTGCCGGCAGTGGCAGCCTCTTGGGCAGGTCGGATCCCGAGAATTTCCAGCTCCAGTTGGGTTTCTCCCTGCCATGTTTTGGCCTTGAGGGTGTAGGCTACATCAACTCGCTCCGGCAGCGGATGGGTTTCCGCTCCCCGCCAACGGATGGCCCAAAGAGGGCGCTGGGGCTTCGCGTTTGTGATCCCCACCAACGCATCGGTGATGCTGGCCACTCCGCGGTCATCACTGGGGGTTTTGGCGGCTGAGTCGCTCCTGCCCGGACAAGAGGACTCCGTCCGAGTAGCACGTAACCCATGGGAGCGTTGCGTAGGGAGAGCAGGATCCCGGAGCAGCAGCTTCAGGTGGCCGGGAACTGGGCCAAATCGCTGCTGTTGCAGAACCTGCAGGTTGCGGCTGCAGAAGACCGGCTCAGGATTGCCGATGCCACAGGGCTGCAGATGCTGGAGCTCTCGATAGAGGTCAAGGGTGAGATCTGACAGCGACACTTCGGCATCGATTTGCACCAGCGGCTGGATCTGCTCCGGCTGCAACTGCTGTTGGGCAAACTGCCGCAATCGTTCTTCAAAAAAAGGCCAGTCTTCTGCTCTCAGGCTAAATCCCCCGGCAGCGGGGTGGCCGCCGTGCTTGGTGAACAGATCCTTGCAAAACTCCAACGCTTGAAACACGTCAAACTCGGGGATCCCCTGCCGCGCCGAGCCACTGATCTCCCCTTGCCGCGACTGGCTGCCGATGAACACCGGACAGCCAAAACGCTCTGCCAACCGCGAGGCCACAATGCCGATCACCCCTTTATGCCATTTCTGCTGAGGGGATCCCAAAATTGTTAACACCCGCTCCTGTTGCAGATCTCGGCCTTGCTGGGCAATTTGCTCTAGGGCTTCTGCCTCGATGCGCCCGCACATCTGCTGCCGCACCTGGTTGAGCCGTTCGCAGCGGCGGGCCAGTTTCTCTGCTTGCAGGGGATCGTCGGTGGTCAGCAACTGGATCCCCATTCTCGCCCGGCCAATTCGCCCAACGGCGTTGATGCGGGGCCCCAGGCCAAACCCAATCCACTCAGGCCGCAACCCCTCCAGGGATCCCTGCATGCCCATCACCTGCAGAAGGGCGCGGATCCCTGCCACCTGGGAGGTGGGCAAGAGGTGCAGCCCCTGCCGCACCCAAAGGCGGTTAACCCCCGTCAGCGGCGCCAGATCGGCAATGGTGCCCACGGTAAACAGTTCCAGGGCCACCCGCTGCAGATGGCCATCACCACGGCGCTCGGCCAGCGCTTGGGCCAGGAGGTAGGCAACTCCCACCCCGGCCATCCCCCGATAGGGAGAAGAAACGGGGAGCTGCTTGGGATTGAGGATGGCATCGGCAGGGGGCAACTGGGGCGGCAAATCGTGGTGATCCGTCACGATCACCGTCAAGCCTAGAGCTTTGGCCAGTTGGATGGGCTCGTGGGCGGAGATGCCGTTGTCCACGGTGAGAATGAGGCGCACTCCCTCTCGGTGCAGCTCTTGCACCATGCGGCTGTTGAGGCCATAGCCCTCCGTCATGCGGCTGGGGATGCGGTAATGCACTGGAGCGTCCTGCAAAGCCCGCAGCAGCAGGGCCGTGCTGGTCATGCCGTCGGCATCGTAGTCGCCGCAAATGGCGATGGGCTCTTGTCGGCGAATCGCCCCGTCCAGCAAGTCCACCGCCAGGGGCAAATCGGCAAAATCCTGGCTGGGTGGAGGCAGGTGGGCGGGATCCGGCTGCAGGTACTGCTGCACGGCAGCAGGGCTGGAGAGCCCGCGATTGAGCAAGATCTGGGCCAACACAGGCGAGATCCCCACTGCCTCGGCCAAGCTCTGGGCAGCCAACTTGTCCACAGGATGAAACAGCCAGCGTTGAGCAGGGATCCCGGCCATAGGGAAGGGTGGGGCTTGGATGGGGATAGAGGGTAGGCAGTGCTACAGTTGGCCTATAGGGTATCCTTTTGACGTTAGCTCAAAACGCTCCTCTGAATCTTTCCTGCCGCCGATGTATTCTCTGCTGCTTACCTATGGTCTTAACCCGCTGACAGGCTTAAAGCTGTTGGTCAAGTCCTCTGAGCAGACCTCTCTGTGGACACTGGCCCAGCAGCTTTGGGGCCGCCCCGGATCTCGGCGACGCAGGCCGCGCCTACAAATCTCGTTAGGCCGCTTGGTGCCAGAGCAAACCGAGCACTTGTCCAAGTTGGAAGTGCTGCTGCGTCTGCGGTTTTTCATTGCCCTCGAAGCGGAAACTCCAGAGAGTGCTGCCCACCACTGTCGCGAACGGTTCTTGCTTCCTTCCGGCCAGGGATCTGCCATTCAGCTTGCCCGCTACACAGAGGGCTCGCAGCAGTACAAGACGGAGATCATCCGCTTTGCCCTGGGGGGATCCCGCACCCTTGTGGCGAGGACTCCATCCCGCCGCCGTCGCCTCTGAAACAAACTCCCCGACAAGCCATAGCGATAGAGCATGACTCTAGTCAATAATAAGCTCAACTATACTGAAAATAATGTATAATATGTTCAGTACGGATTACTACCAGTTGATCTTTCTGTTTACTTTCGAGTCTGCCAACATGGTAGCCAAAGCAAAGCAGAAAATTGGTAGTAAGACGACACGGAAACTGCGCTTTGGGTATTCTACTCAAAGCTTGGCGGGATACCGCCATTCTGGTTGGAAACAAACAGAATGCTATCGCTGCATAGTTGAACAGTGATGTTCAGCAATGTTCAGCGTAAATGTATCAGTCTTGCCAGCCTATCTATACTGGAGATGCACTAGATCTGTGTTTCTCCCGTGAACCCAACTGGGCTGCATCTTTGCGGTGGCAGTGCGGAGCATTCTATCGGTGGTGGGCGGCATCTGCAAGCCCATCCCTGGCACAGCCTTGCCCAAACTTCGGCTTACGCTAGCTTTGAGTTGTCCTTCCCGCAAGGGGTGAACTGCGAGCTCTGGCACTGTGGGGGATCCCCGCAGGCCCAGGCAAAGACTCCATCCCGGATGCAGAGGTTTGAGTTGCCGCCAATCCCGCCAGAGGAGATGGATCCCATGTGCAACACCCGTCAGGACTACGGCTGGCTGAAATGCTCCGTACCCCTGTTGCCAGCGCAACCGGCCCTCTTTGCCGGATCCCTGGCGGCCTTTGCCCTTGTGCTCCACGCCGTTAATGGGAACGTCCTGCCGGCTGCTTTGGCCCTGACCCGTTACCAAGTGCATGTACTGGCGGATGGGGCGGCGGAGTTGGCCCAGGTGCGCACCCAGGTGCCGGATGCCTATTTTGTGCAAGGGGATGGGCAGGTTTTCATTCTGGCGGGGACGTTCATCAACCGCAGCCATGCCCAACGCCGTCAGGCCGACTTGGAACGGTTGGGGTTATCGGTGCGGGTGGTGAGCCGCCAAGAAACGGATCCCCCTCTGCCCCCTGCTTTTCCTGCCCAAGCAGCACCCAGCCGCCCTGTTGCCAGCTCAAAAGCCTCTGTGCCGCCGACGCCAACCGCTCCGCCCTTGGATCCCCAGCGTCCCTTTGCCACCCACGTGCCCAACCCCACCGGTGATCCCCGTTTGGAAGAACGGGTGCGCCGCTTCTTTCCAGGAGCCACTGTGGTGCAGTACCGCGGCCAGGTTGCTTTGCAAACGGGAACCTTCTCCCGCCTGTCGTTGGCCCAGGATCAAGCCCGCTGGCTAACCGCTCAGGGGTTACCGGCAGTGGCGGTGTCGCTGGTAGGAGAAAATGCTGGCCAGGATCCCATCTCCAATCCCGCCCAAGGGGAACGCTATTGGGTGTTGGTGGCGGATCCCACCGGGGAGAAATGGCCTGCGCTAAAACAACTCCTAGAGGGATCCCTGCCCTTGATCTACGATGACCTGCGGGTGGTGCGCACAGGTGGGTTTGCCGACCCTGCTGCTGCCGCCGAGCAGGTGCGTTACTTGGCCGGCCAAGGCTATGAAGCGGGGATCTTCCCCGCCGATCTGCGCCGCTCTCAGCCTCTTTTGCAAGCGGATCCCGTCTCCTCCTCGCCTGCCCAGGCTGTTCCTCCTGGGGAAGAAGGTGCTGGCAGATTTTGGGTGGTGGTGCCGGCTGGGGAAGAGGCCCTACCCAAGCTGCAACAGTTTGCCCCTGATGCCTTCCTGCGGGGCTCAGTGATTCAGGTGGGCACCTACCGGCAACGGGCCAACGCCGAACAGGCGCGGCGCTCTCTGGCCGAAGCAGGGTTCGATGCCCGCATCCTGCCCGTGGAGTAGCCAAGAGCCACTTCCGCCATAAACGCTCTCCTCCTTCCCTGCCGTTGGGGATCCCCATTCTGCCCAAATGGCGACTTGGGTGAGTTTCTGCTTTTGACATACTCCCCACCCTACTGGCTTGTCAAAGCCTACAGCCCGCTTGGGCGAATAGAGCGGTTGACTACCCTGCCACTGCCCTGAGCCTACCGTAAAGCCCTCCTCAAGGACGGAGCGTTTGGGCAACTGGGCGAGGCTGGTAAGAAGGAGAGGCCAGCCGTTGCACCACCTGTTTGCAATACACCACCTGTTTCAATAGCAGTGCGGAGCATTTTTCCTAGAGGGCTTGCTTAGCCTGCTGCAGCGTCTGCTCAAACACCTCCAGCGGCTGCGCACCGGAGAAGGCAATGCCGTTCAAGATGAAATGGGGAGTGCCACCGATGCCCAGTTGAGAGGCCAGGTCAATATCTCGCTGAATGGCGCGTTCTGCCGCCCGACTGCGCCGATCCCGATTGAATTTTTCTATATTCAGGCCCAGCTTCTCAGCAGTGGCCACATAAAACCCATCCCCAAGCTGGGATTGGTTGGCAAACAGCTCGTCGTGAAACTCCCAGAACTTACCTTGACGTTGGGCGGCCCAAGCAGCCCGGGCAGCCGCCATCGCTTCTGGGTGGATGCTGGTCAGGGGCAGGTGCTTGTACACCAAGGTCACCTCATCTCCATGGTCGGCCATGAACTGCTTGAGGGTGCTGTGGGCGCGGGCGCAGAAGGGGCATTGAAAATCGGAGAACTCCACCAACACTAACCGCAGAGCGTCGGATCCCAGTCGAGGGGAATCTCCGATGACGGCGCGTGGGTTCTCCCGCAGTTGACGGCCAAATTCTTCCGCCAGCCGCTGCTGTTGTTGCTGCTGCTCCTGGTACTGTCGCTGCTGGTATTCCTGTACAGCTTCCAGAATCACCTGGGGGTTCTTCCGAATGATCTGCAGCACTTGCTCTTCCAAATCCGCCGGGGCAGCCGCCGCCGCTGGTAGGAAAACCAGAGCTCCACTTCCCACTCCCAGCAGAACCGTCAGCCCGAACAAAAGTCCAGCCCGGGCCAAGCTCCGCCCCCAAGCGCGAAAAACCCTCACCAGCCTATGCATCCCAACCCCCCTCTCAAACATGCCTAGAGCCGTTGCAACTCACCCAGCCTACCGTCAGAGACCGACGGTGTCTATTACTCCTTTTGGGGGGGTTAGGAATTGGTGACCTGCAGAAGCTGCTCCTTGATCCGCTGCAACTGGCTGGCCCAGCGGGGATCCGGCTCAGAAGCTCCCTCACTTTCGGCAGCAACGGTGGAGCGCCCACCCTTATTGCCCCGCTGGCGTTGCTTCTTGCTGGGGGCAGAGTTTTCCGCCGACTCTTTAGGGCCCTTGGCCTCAGAATCCCTGGACGGCCTGGAATCTTTGGAACCTTTGGACTCTTTGGATGAGGGCTCAGGAACTGTTGCTTTGGATTCGGCCTCTTCCCCGCGGTCGCGCGGCTGGGCGATCTCGATGCGCAAGTTGACATCCCCAAAGCTGTGGCCGTTGAACTTTTCGATGTACTGCTGCGCCTGCTCTTGGGTGTTTACCGTTACAAAGCCGAAGCCGCGGCATTTGCCTGTCTTCCGATCCCGGATCACCTTGGTGGAAATGACCTCACCGGCAGAGCGAAAGAGCTTCTCCAGTGCCTGACGATCCACCTCTTCCGGCAGATTTCCAACATACAGACGCACAGGCATGATCCAGCGAAGCTCCTAATCGAAATAACAAAAGGCCAAAATGCAAAGCGCTACATCTAGGGCGCTCAAGCCCATAACATCAAACCCGGAACCCGGTAGTCCATTGTCACACCATAGCGCGCCGCAAAGCGCAACCCTTGGCAATCACGAAGCTATTTTTTAATTTACCTCAACCTGGAGCCGCGAAGACGAGGAGAACGGTTTTTGTGAACGACTGCTTTGTACAGCCGGTTTGTACAGCCGGCTTTTGCAGCTAAGCTAAGCCGGTGTTGTTCAGGCGATCCCGATGTTGAAAAGGTCGGGCCTGGGGGCCCGTGTAGTCGGCTACAAGATGTCCTTGCCCTCGCAGTTGGTAGCGGTAGGTCACCAAGCCTTCTAAGCCCACCGGCCCGCGCGGCGGCAGTTTTTGGGTGCTGATGCCCACCTCCGCCCCGAAGCCATAGCGAAACCCGTCGGCAAAGCGGGTGGAAGCATTGTGAAAGACCCCTGCCGCATCCACTTCATCCAGAAATCGCCGGGCGGCGGCGGCATCTTCGGTCACAATCGCCTCGGTATGGCGGGATCCGTACTGCTGGATGTGGGCAATGGCCTCGTCAAGGGAGCCCACCACTTTAATAGAGAGGATCAAATCGGCATACTCGGTGCTCCAGTCGTCCTCGGTGGCCGGGATCAGATCGGGCACCAGCTCGCGGCAGAGGGGATCCCCCCGCAATTCCACCCCCTTTTCCCGCAGGGCCTTGACCGCCAGAGGCAAAAAGTGGGGGGCTATGGCCTCGTGAACCAGCAGAGTCTCGATGGCATTGCAGGCAGCGGGGTACTGGGTTTTGCTGTCCACCGTCAGCTTGATCGCCATGTCCACATCCGCTGCCCGATCCACGTACAGGTGACACAGGCCATCGGCATGGCCCAATACCGGGATGCGGGTATTCTCCAGGATGTAGCGGACAAAGCTGCTGGAGCCGCGGGGGATGATCAGGTCTACCAGCCCCTCCAGTTGCAGTAGGGCCTTGACCTCGGCGCGGCTGGTGAGCAACTGCAGGGATCCCTGGGGAAACTCTGGGATCTGCTGCAGGCCCGCCTGGATGGCCGCCATCAAGGCTTGACAGGAGAGCAAAGCTTCGGATCCCCCCTTGAGCAAGACGCTGTTGCCGGTTTTCACCGCCAGGGCAGCAATTTGCACCAGAGCATCGGGCCGCGACTCGAAGATCACCCCCAGCACCCCCAAAGGGTAGGTGCGCCGTTCCAAAATTAGCCCCTCGTCCAGTTCCCGGATCAGCAAAGCTCGGCCCACCGGATCCCCCAGCCGGATCACCTGCCGCACTCCGGCCACCATGTCGGCCAGTTTGTGGGCATCCAGCTTCAGGCGGGCATAGGCAGATGCCGACAACTCCCCGGCTTTCACCATCTCTGCTGCCCGCTCCAAGTCCGCCCGGTTGGCGGCCAAGATAGGCTCTTGGTGCTCCACCAAGGCAGTGGCCATGGCCTCTAGAGCGGCATTCTTAATGGCAGTGGGCAAGGTGGCCGTGTGTTGGGCAGCAGCGCGGGCCAACTGCACTTGGGACAGCAGCGGGCGGTCTGAAGCAGAGGCAAGCGAGCTGGGGCAATCGGTGGCGAGGGACATAGAGTCAAACAGGGGCAAAGGTGCCCATTGATATGAAGAAGAGCTGTGAGGATAAGTTGTGTTGAACTGTGATCCCAGGAGCACCCCCAGAAGGGATCCCTATGCTAGGTTGGGCACAGTCGCTTGGGGGTATCTGTAGCCTACCAAAGTCTGGATCCCACTTGCTGCAGCAGGGGAGCCTTTCCTTGCTCTCGATGCTTCTAAGCTGAAGTTTGGATAGGGGAAGACCCTTGCTCGAAACCCAGTTCCCTGACGATTAGAGATCCACCTCGTCAACCTCGATTTAGCGCCTTCCAGGAGAGCCAATGAGAAAGCGTGGGTTTGTGGTTAGTGCAACGGCTGCGGTGATGACAGCGGTGTCGCTGGTCGGCGTGCAGCTATCTATGCCGGGTTGGGCGGGGTTTCGCCGGGATCCCAAAGAGGTGGTGGACGAGGTTTGGCAAATTGTCAATCGGGAATATGTGGATCCGTCTTTTAATTCCCTGGATTGGGAAGCGGTGCGGCGGGATCTGCTCAGCCGAGAGTATGCCACCCGAGAAGATGCCTACGCGGCCATCCGGGAAGCCCTGAAGAAACTGAACGATCCCTACACCCGCTTTCTGGATCCGGATCAGTTTGCCAGCATGCAAATCGATACATCCGGTGAGCTGAGCGGGGTGGGGATCACGCTGGGCATGGATCAGGAGACAAACGAGCTGGTGGTGATCTCCCCCATTGAAGGGTCTCCTGCCGACCGGGCTGGGATCAAATCCAAAGACGTGATCGTGCGCATCGACGACAAGTCCACCGAAGGCATGGACACCAACGCTGCAGTCAACCTCATTCGGGGCGAGCCGGGTACGCGGGTGCGGCTGACCATTCGCCGCGAGGGGGAAGGGCTGAAGGTGTTCGATTTGGTGCGGGAAAGAATTGAGCTGGCCACCGTGCGCTACAAGGTTCACGAGGAGAACGGCCTGCCCATCGGCTACATTCGCATCACCCAGTTTTCCGGCAACGCCGCCGAGAAGGTGCGCCAAGCCATTCGCGAGCTGGAAAAACAAGGGGTAGCCGCCTATGTTCTGGATCTGCGCGCCAACCCAGGGGGGCTGCTCTACTCCAGCGCCGAGATTGCCCGCATGTGGATCAACCGGGGCAGCATCGTCTCGACGGTGAACCGCCAAGGGGAGCAGGATCGCCTGACGGCCAACAACACGGCCCTCACCGATAAACCTTTGGCCGTTTTGGTGGATGGTGGCTCGGCCAGCGCCAGCGAGATTTTGTCGGGGGCTCTGCAGGATAACCGGCGCGCCGTGATCGTCGGCACGCAAACTTTCGGCAAGGGCCTGGTGCAGTCGGTGCATCCCCTGTCTGATGGCTCGGGGCTGGCGGTGACCATCGCCCGCTATCGCACTCCCAACGGCAACGACATTGACCACAAGGGCATTACCCCCGATATTTTGGTGGAATTGTCCGAGGAAGATCTGAAGCGGCTCAGCCAGAACCGAGAGCTGGTGGCCACCCCAGCCGACCCACAGTACGCTGCTGCCATCCAGGCTCTGCAGGCTCAGATCTCTGCCCGTCGGCAACAGGCCCAAGAGGCCATTCGTTCTTCTTCACGTTAGCCGGTGTTGGGAGCGGTTTTGATGGGTTTGAGATGGACATTCCTGAAGCCGTGGTTGAGGGAATGGCCAAACCCTTGAGGACTGTCCACCAACCCTGGGTTGAAAATGCTTTTATTGTTTCTGTAGGTGGCGCGTAGCACAATGGCGGGGTCGAAGATCGCGGGATCCATGAATTTGGTCGGACGGGATCTGCTCAAGCTCAGCGACCTAACCCCGGCGGAGCTGTCGGCCCTGCTAGCCCAGGCGGCTGAGTTAAAGCGGGATCCCTATCGGGTGGAGCTGCGGGGTCGGGTGTTGGGGCTGTTGTTTCAGAAGGCTTCTACCCGCACCCGCGCCAGTTTTACGGCAGCCATGGCCCAATGCGGGGGCAGCACCCTCGATCTGGTGCCGACAGTGATGCAGGTGAGCCGCGGCGAGCCCCTGCAGGATACGGCCCGCGTCCTCTCCCGCTACCTGGATGTGATTGCCATTCGCACCTACCACCAGAAGGAGCTGGAAACCTTTGCCGAGTATGCCGATATTCCGGTGATCAACGCCCTCACCGATCAGTTTCACCCCTGTCAGGTGTTGGCCGATCTGCTCACCATTCAGGAGAACTTTGGCCAACTGGCGGGCCTGACCCTGGCCTATTGCGGCGATGGCAATAACGTTGCCCACTCCCTGCTGTTGGGTTGTGCCATGAGCGGGATCCACATCCGCGTCGCCACCCCCCCCGGTTACGAGCCGGATGCGGCAGTGGTGGAGCAAGCCCGCACTCTGGCCCAGGGATCCCAGGTGTTGGTGCTGCAGGATCCCCAGGAAGCCGTCTCTGGATCCCAGGTGGTCTATACCGACGTGTGGGCCAGCATGGGTCAAGAAGCTGAGGCCGAGGCCCGCAAGGCCACCTTTCTGCCCTACCAGGTCAATGCCGAGCTGCTGCAACAGGCAGATCCGGAAGCCATTGTGCTGCACTGCCTGCCGGCCCACCGGGAAGAGGAAATCACCACTGAAGTATTGGAGGGATCCCAGTCCCGCGTGTGGGATCAGGCGGAAAATCGCCTACATGTGCAAAAGGCACTCCTGATTCAGGTGCTGGGCGCAGGATGACCCCTCACCCCCAGGCTAGAGAGCGGGTTAGCAAATGAGCTTACCGGAAAACTGGGTCTATGGTCATTTCGATTTAAACCAGGACACTGCACCCACACCCCAAACGTTGGTCGCGTCGGCGTTGCAGAGCAATAGCGTTGCGGAGCGATAATGCAGAGGGCCAGAAGGTTTTTCAAGGACTCCGTCCCGCTGGCGCGACCAGTAGCCTAGGCGTCTCACCCTAACCTGAAATGACTATATTTGACAAAACTGGCCCAAATCCTAAGCTGGCTACCGATTACTGCTGGGGCGGCGGGCGGCAATTGCCAGGCTGACATTGGGCACCCGCTGCAGAGTATCCATCACCTCCACCACCTTGCCGTGGGAGAGCGCCAAATCGGCGTTGATCACCACCAAGCGCCGCCCTTCAGCCGGCTTCTCGGCCAGGATGCGTTCCACTGCCGGGATCAGGGCAGAAATATCGGCAATTTTCTCCTGATTGACGGCAATCTGTCCTTCCGCCGTCACGCTCACCGTTACATCCGGCTGCAGACGAACTTCAGCTGTAGTGGCATCCGGCAGGTTGACATCCAGAGCCTCGGAGCGGGTGAGCACCAGGCTGGCAATCACGAAAAACACCAGGATCGAGAAGATGACATCGATCAGGGGCACGATGTTGATCTCGCCAGCTCGGAAGTTCTCTTCGGGGATGCGCATAGGTTAGGAGGGCTCAAGCGAGGAGTAGGGGGGAAGGGTGGAGCTGCCACTGGGGCTAGATTGGGTGTAGGAATACTGGGAAAGCTGTTGGGCCTGCATCTCTTGCCGCTGCCGATGCAGCAGCTCCAGCATGCCGCCGTACTCTTGGATCTTAGAGAGTTGCCGCAGGTACAAAGAGCGGAAGACGTTGGAAATCAACAGGGTGGGAATAGCCACAATCAGTCCAAAGGCCGTCGAGTACAAGGCTTCGGCGATCCCCCGACCTACCCCCTGGGTATCGGTGCCGCCGATATCCCCCAGTTGAATGGAGCTGAGGATCTGGATGATGCCGGTGACGGTGCCCAACAAGCCCAAGAAGGGGGCAACGGTGATTACGGTGTCGAAGACCGTGTTGAAGCGCTTCAGCAGAGGCACTTCTGCCGCCAGGGCCGTTTCCAGAGCCAGCTTAAAATCTTCCGGGCTGGCCTCGTTCAGCTCCAACCCGGCCAAAAAGATGCGGGCAATCGGCAAATCGGCATTTTGCTCCAGCAAATACTGGGCAGCGCGCGGGTTGCGCCGGTACTGGCTCAGGGCTTGCTGCACCACCTCCTCCTGCCGATGGGTGATCTTCCACCAAAACAGCACCCGCTCAATGCAACAGGCCACCGAGAAGACCGAGAACGTCAACAGGGGGATGGAGTAATACCAACCCTGGATCATGAGCTGCAAGACTCTATCCATCGATCCTGATTCCCCCCTCCAAGCGGCAATTTACGCTCATCTTGTCATAGCACTTTCTCGGCAGGGCTGGGATCCCTTCTTGCGCGGCGAAGATTGCACCTTCTGGCAATTTTGCCCCCATGCCGGCTCTCATCTCGTCAATTGTCAATCCAGAGGGCATACTGGTTGCAACAATTTTGGATCCCGAGGGCGTGAATTATGAAATTCAGACGCTGGTTGGGTCTTTGCTGCGCCGGCTTGATGGCCTTGCTGTTGACGGCTTGCGGCAAGGGATCCGCCCCCTACGACAGCATCGTGGTCAATTTTGTAAACACGGCCACCCCCAGTCAGATTGCTGCTATCGCTAAAGAGTATCACTTGACGCTCCGCCCCAGCAGTAACAGCGCTTTTGCCCGCCAGGAAGCGATCTATCTGTTTGACGTGGATGCCAACCACCTGGGATCCACGCGGCGGCTGGTTAAGCGGCTCACCGACGAAGCCTTGATCGAGTATGCTCACCCCAACTATCAATTCCAGGCGGCTTTCGTGCCCAATGACCGCCTCTATCCCCAGCAATGGAACCTCAGGGCCATCCGCATGCCGGAAGCCTGGGACATCTCCCAAGGGGAAGGGGTGACGGTAGCCGTGGTGGACACGGGAGTAACACGAGTGCCGGATCTAGCCCAAACCCAATTTGTGAAGGGCTACGACTTTGTGGATGACGATGAGGATCCGGAAGACCTCAACGGCCACGGCACCCATGTGGCGGGAACCATCGCCCAATCCACCAACAATGTCTTGGGTGTAGCCGGCATTGCCTTCAAGGCCAAGATCATGCCGGTACGGGTGTTGGATGCCAATGGCTTTGGATCCCTGTCGGATGTGGTGGAAGGGATCCGCTATGCTGCCGACCACGGGGCTACGATCATCAACCTCAGCCTGGGTAGCCGCGCTTCTGCCCAACTGATGGAAGAGGCAGTGGCCTATGCCCATAGCAAAGGGGTGACGGTGATCGCAGCCGCTGGCAACGAAAACTCCAACCAGGTGAGCTACCCGGCCCGTTACCCGCATGTGATCGCCGTCTCGGCCACGGGGCCCAACGGGGAGAAAGCCCCCTACTCCAACTATGGGGTGGGGGTGGACATCTCTGCTCCCGGCGGAGCCAAAACGCCTGATCACCCCGAGTACGGCATCCTGCAGCAAACCATCAACCGTCGTAACCCCAACGAGCCGGTCTTTGCCTACTTCCAAGGCACCAGCATGGCCACTCCCCACGTAGCCGGTGTGGCAGCCCTGATCCAGGCTCAGGGCATCAAAGACCCGGACAAGGTGGAAGAAGTGCTGAAAATGTCGGCTACCCCGGTGCCCGGCGACAAACAGAACTTCTACGGGGCCGGTCGTTTGGATGCGGCCAAGGCGCTGGCCAGGGCCACAGGACAACAGGACGAAAACCCCTTGGTGCTCTGGCTGAAGGACTTCCTGCAGTACCTGAACAACAATGGCTACCTCAACCCGCGCTTCTGGTTCGATGGCGGCCCGATTGCCCTGGTGCCCAAGCTGCTGATGGTGGTGGGCGGATACATCATCCTGGTGCTGATCCGCTGGTGGCTGGCTCCCAAGCGGTTGCTGCAGACGGTGCCTTTGCTAGCCGGGATCCTGTTGGGCAGCGCCGGTCTCTTCCCCTTACAGGGGCTGGCGATTGTCGGTGGCCCCCGTTGGCCCTTCCAACTGGCGGGCAGCTCCCTGCCGGAGTTGGGCACCGCCTTTGCCCAGACCAATGCCTTGAACCCCCTATTTGCCAGCGTGTTGATCCCGGGCCTGTTGATGTTGCTGCTCCTGGGCCATCGGCGCTGGCGCTGGGCGGTGATCGGCCTGTGCATCGGCATGGCCTCGCATCTGCTCTTGTCCGGATCCCTGTTTTATGAGGGGGTGCTATGGCTTGGATCCTCTGCTTGGTTGGGTCGCTCCTTCTTGCTCTTCAATGGCTTGCTCTGCCTGGGCCTGGCCTACTTGGGAGCGCAAGCGGCTACGGAATCTCAGTCCACGGCAACCGGGCTGGCGCTGAGGCGGTGATGCAAGAGTACAGCGGTACCATCCAGTTCCTGGATATTGAAGGGGGGGTGTGGGTGCTAACCCTGCCTTCCGGCGAGCACTACGCCCTTTTCCGTGCCCCCAAAGAGCTCTTGCAAGAGGGGCTAGAGGTCACCATCCAGGGACAGATCAAAGAAGACATGGTGACGGTGGCTCAGGTAGGGCCGGTTTTGGAAGTCAGGAGCTTCCGGCGGCAGCCCTAGCTTGGCTTGCGGCTCCGGCCAAATAAAATCGGGGATCCCTGTTTGGGGATCCCTGCTTTTCTGGAGTGCTTTTATGTCATTTCGATTCAAACTAAGGCACTCACCCACACCTAAAACCACCTAAAACGCTGGTCGCGTCGTCGCGTCAGCGTTGCGGAGCAATAACGCATGGGGTCAGAAGGCTTTTTTCAGCAGCCCAGGCGTCTCACCCTAACCTGAAACGACGCTATTCGCCAAAGAGAGAAGGGATCCCCACTAGGAAAACGCAGCCTCCAGCTCCTGCAGCGTCTTTTTCACCTTGGCTTGGGCTGCTTCCACCTCAGGTTGGTCATAGGCTTTGGCAGCAAAGTCCAGTTGTTCCAAGCTGCGGCCCATCTCCTTGGCCAGGCGCAGCACTTCCCGCTTTTGCTTATCCGGCAGGGTAGCCGCCAGGCCGGTCAAGGTCTTACGAGTGAGTCCCATCGGCCCGTGGATGTAGGAGCGAATCTCCAACCAGTCCTCCGCCTCCACCAGGCTTTGCAGCCGCTCCACCTGTTGCTCCAGTTGTTGCAGCTCTCGGGGCAGGACAGCAGCCGCTTGCACAGGAAGGGATCCCAGCCATAGCCCCAGTGTCAGGATGGCAACCAGCAACACACTCCGCCAGCGACAGATCATCACACACCTCCCACATGCCTGCAACAGGCTTGATTTCTTGGCCATCATTGCCGTCAGTTTCTTGGCCATCATTGGGCAACCAAATGAATAGTTTACCTGCTGGCTGCACCCCAACCCCTTGGCTGCCTCTCGAAGAGCACAGCAAATCGGTTAGGCTAGGGATGTAAAAGAATGTAAATGGCACTCTCATGCAACGCATCATCCTCATGACCGGCAAGGGTGGAGTCGGCAAAACCTCGATGGCGGCGGCGACCGGCTGGCGTTGTGCCGAGATTGGCCTGAAAACTTTGGTGCTGAGCACAGATCCGGCTCACTCTCTGGCCGATAGCTTCGATCAGCCCTTGGGCCATGAGCCGGTCGAGGTCAAACCTAACCTTTGGGGGGCGGAGCTGGACGCCCTCAACGAACTGGAGCTGAATTGGGGATCCGTCAAAACCTACATTACCCAGGTGTTGCAGGCGCGAGGGCTAGATGGGGTGCAGGCACAGGAGCTGGCGATTTTGCCAGGGATGGATGAGATCTTTGCCCTAGTGCGGGTGAATCGCCATTACGACGAAGGCAAGTTCGATGTGTTGATCATCGACTCGGCCCCTACAGGCACGGCCCTGCGCCTCTTGAGCCTGCCGGATGTTTCTGGCTGGTACATGCGCAGGTTCTACAAACCCCTGCAGGGGCTGGCGCAAATGCTGCGTCCTATTGCCGAGCCGATTGTGAAGGGGCTGACCGGGATCCCGCTGCCCAATGACCAGGTGCTGGATGCTCCTTATGAGTTCTATCAGAAGATCGAGCGGCTGGAGCGCATCCTCACCGATAACCGCATCACCTCCGTGCGGCTGGTCACCAACCCGGAAAAGATGGTGATCAAAGAATCGCTGCGGGCCCACGCCTACCTCAGCCTCTACGGGGTGGCCACCGATTTGGTGATCGCCAACCGCATCTTGCCGGATGGAGTGGTGGATCCCTACTTTGCCGCTTGGAAGGCTGCCCAGCAAAGATATCGGCAGGAAATCCACGAAAACTTTGCCCCCCTGCCGGTCTTCGAGATCCCGCTGTACTCCGAGGAGTTGGTGGGGTGGGATGCCCTGGCCCGCCTGAAAAAAGACCTTTGGGGGGATCGCAACCCGGCGGACGTGCTCTATGCCGAGCAAACTCTGAATGTGGTGACCGACAACGGCCAGTACCGACTGGATCTTTACCTGCCCGGGATCCCGAAAGAGCGGGTGGAATTGACCAAAACCGGGGATGAGCTGAACATCCGCATCGGCAACCACCGCCGCAACTTGGTGCTGCCTCAGACTTTGGCGGCCATGACCCCGGCCCGCGCCAAGATGGAAGAAGACTACCTGCGCATTCATTTTGCCGCTTGAGCCTGTAGCCGCTAACAGGCCCGTTTCGCTTACTTTTGGGTCCCCGAACGTGAAGTTGACCTTCTGGGCTTTTTTCAAGCGCATACAAGCCCATGCTCTTCCGTCTCCACCTCGACCCTGGTCGCGTCAGTGTTGAACGGCAACGACGCAGCGACAGCGCAAGATGGCACAATGAGAAAATCCCCCACCTCTAAAGATTGATCGCCAAGGATCCCTCCACAGAAGAGCATGAGATCATGCTGTTGCTTCGTATCTTCCTGGTGGCTCTGCTCATCACTTTGACGGGTTGGTTTTCCCCTCCCGCCAGTGCTCTGCTCAACGACGACCGTTACGATGGCAACATCTTTGCCCTCTACGGGGCCAACGGCGGCATGATCCCCCCCCGCGTCTCCCTGAAGCAGGCAAAAGAGCAAGGGATCCCGGCCCTCCTTGTGTACTACATCGATGACAGCAGCGATTGCAAAAAATACGCTGCCACCATTGCCAACCTGCAGGTTCGCTACGGGCTGGGAGTCTATTTCATTCCCTACTCGGTCGATTCCCTCTTACCCGGCGACGAGCGCGGCCAATACTACACCGGACAAGTGCCTCAAACCCTCCTCTTCGACCCAGAGGGAAATATCGTCTATCAATCCGTCGGCAACCGCCCCATCACCGAGGTGGAAAACGCTATTCGCGCCCTCTTCAAGTTGGATCCCGTTCCCCCAGGGCTGATCAAAGCCAAACCCTTCAACGAGATCCAAACCGGATTTGCCGGATCCCGTTCTCCCCAAGCCTACCCCCCTACAAAGGCCCAGCCGTGACGGCCAACCCCAATCGCGATAGCGGGACGGAGTCCTTTCGCGCTATTCGGACGGAATCCTTTCCCTCCGATTCTCTCGAGGCTCTGCAGGAAAAACTCCAGAGTCTCCAGGCTCGCCTTGCCGATCTGCGGGAACTGGAGCGCATGGCCCAGCTTTCCCCTGAACAATGGGCTGAAATCCAAGCCGAAGCCAGCCAACTGGAGCAACGCCTCCAGGCTTATGTGCTAGAGGTGTTTAATCCTGTCCCTGCCACCTTTTGGCAAGTGGTGCGCTTCGGCGGCCTTGGCCTGCTGCTCGGCATTGCCCTGCAGCGCTGGGTGCTGAGCTAGCCTACCCCTTAGGATAGAAAAGCTCTCGGATCCCGGAGCTCTTGTCCATGCGCATGCGACGTTCCAAGCCGTTTAGCTAGCTCGCCGGGAAGCCCCGCACTCTCTGTAACAGCAGGAGGGTCGGGATGAAAGGCGGATATATTCTGTACTATAATCAACATGGTTGTACAAAACGGCGTTGCCGGAATCTGGTACAACTACGCGGTAGGGCATTCCGTGTCTGCGCGTGGAGGGTTCTTGCGTAGGCTCCCCGTTCGCGTCAGCGGTGCGTAGCACTTTGAAGCGCGAAGCCCACGCTGTACCCGTAGGGTCAGTGATGGGAGTATGTCACTCCCACCATCAAACTCCCCCAAATCCAAACAACCTGTCGCAGCAGCCCCAAACTTTCCTGCACCACTTGCGGGGTCAAAGGGCGAGCCGGGATCCCCAATTTGGGTTTCACCTTCGGGATCCCCTGATAGAAATTGGTTCCCCCCAGTTGGATCTGCAGCCGCCAGGCAAAAGCCGCTTCGCTCCACCCGGAATTGGGGCTGGGATCCGCCTGCGCATCCTGACGACACCGCTGCCAAAACCCCCAGGGATCCCGGCTGAGCAGGGCCAGGGTGAGCACCGTCAGGCGGCAGGGCAGCCAAGTCAGCCCATCCTCACAGCGGGCCGGCACCGTGCCCAAATGGGTGAAGGGGGGATGGCGGTAGCCTACCATCGAATCCAGAGTGCTGCTGGCCTTGTAGGCCAAGGCCAAGGGTGCCCCTCCCAAGAAGGCGTAGAACAGAGGGGCAGTCGCTCCGTCGGGGGTATTTTCGGCCACCGTCTCAATCACCGCCCGCAAAATCTCCGGCTCCGTCAGGTGCTCTGTATCCCGCCCCACGTAGCGGCTGAGCCGTTGACGGGCCTCCGGCAGATCCCCTTTTTCCAAGGGATCCAACACCTCCAACGCAGCAAAGCGCAGGCTGCGCCCTCCCAGACAACTGGCCATCAGGATCACCTGCACGAGGATCCCTGCCCAGGGGTGGATGGCATTGCCGATGGCGACCAGCCCCCAGCCTATGCCGTAGGATCCCCCCACCAAAGTTAGGGTGAGCACTGCCCCGCCCCACCGTTGTGCTTGCGGAGTCGAACAGTGCTTGAGGATATAGCCTTGCCCCCAGGCAATAACAGCCCCCATCACCCGCACTGGATGAGGCCAACCCCAGGGATCCGCCAGCAGGTAATCCAATACCAAAGCTGCCGCCAGCACCAGCCCGGCAGTCGGTTGGGCCGGAAAAAACAGCGATGACTCCATCCCGCCAGCAGGCTCAAACCACAAATCCACTCTCCTGATCCTGAGCCGCTTGCCAGCTCCGGGCATCAAAATACAGATCTTCCAGAGTGGTTTCCTCCAGCACCTGCTGCACTTGCCGAGCGATCCGCTTCCACAGGGCTTCCGTCACCCAGTCCAGCCGCTCCGCCGGATGCACGGCTGAAGGATTAGAACTGTCCATGAGAGGATCCAAGGATTCTCCCACTGCCGCCAAAATGGCGCTAATCGGGATCCGCCGCGGTGCCCGTGCCAGCCGGTAGCCCCCCTGGGCCCCCCGTTGGGAACAAACCAAGCCAGCCTGGCGCAACTCAATCAGCAACTTTTCCAGGTAGGGAGCTGGGATCCCCTGTCGCTCGGCAATGGCCCGCACCGAAGCCATTTGCCCGGAGCCGAGCATAGCCAGATCCAACAAAGCCCTGATGCTATAGGTGGCCCGCGTTGTCAAGCGCACCGGGATCCTTCTCCAGAGAGAAAAGAGGAAAGAGCAGAGAGAAAAGAGCCTCACTTCTCAATCCTCACTCCTCATTGTTGCTACGCAACGCTAGCACGAAAGGCAGATGCCTGGGTATCGGGGCACCGGCCAAGAGAAGTTAATCTGGGGATCCGAGGTGATCTCCAATTGTTGGCAGCAAGCCCTTGGAGCGGAGAATAGGTTATCGGGATGGAACACCCCACCGCCAGCCTTTACTTGGTGGCCACCCCCATCGGCAACCGCGAAGACATCACCCTGCGGGCGCTGCGGGTTCTGCGCGAGGTGGATTGGGTGGCAGCAGAAGATACTCGCCACTCCGGCCAGCTTCTTAAACATTTTCAAATCTCCGCCCGCCTCATCAGCTATCACGAGCACAACGCTGCCCAGCGGATCCCTCAACTCCTGAAGTATCTGTCGGCGGGCCAGTCGGTGGCCCTGATCAGCGATGCCGGCACCCCCGCCATTTCCGATCCGGGAGAAGAGCTGGTGCGTGCCTGCATTCAAGCTGGGATCCCGGTGATCCCTGTGCCGGGGCCGGTAGCTGCTGTTGCGGCCTTGACCGCTTCGGGCCTGCCCACAGAACGATTCGTGTTCGAGGGATTTTTGCCGCTTAAACCCAGCCAACGACAAGCCCGCCTGCGGCAGTTGGCCCAAGAGCCCCGCACCCTCATCCTTTACGAGGCCCCCCATCGCCTGCGCCAAACTCTGCAGGATCTGCTGGATCACTGCGGCCCAGAGCGGCAGATCGTGCTGGCGCGGGAGCTGACCAAGCTGTATGAGTCCTTCTGGCGGGGATCCCTGGCAGCAGCCTTGGAGCACTGCGCTGCTCAGCCGCCCCGAGGGGAGTTCACCCTCTTGCTTGAGGGATATGTCGGTGCCGTTCGCGGCCCCGTCGCGACAGCGTTACAAAGCAACAACCCTGCCAGGGGCGGGGCGGAGTCCTTGAACGGGCTGGGAGACGGTGCTTCGGAAGCGGAAATTCGCCAAGAAATGGCCCGGTTGCTGGCCGAGGGCCTATCCCGCTCCGCAGCCAGCCGCCGGTTGGCCCAGCGTCTGCAGGGATCCCCCATCTGGACGCGGCGCCGCCTTTACGATCTATCCTTGCAGCTTGAGCCGCTCTCCAGTTCTGGCGGGACGGAGTCCTTTTCTGAGTACGTCAGCGCTCCACATTGTTTCCAAGACAACAGCGAGACCGAGTCCTGAGGTGTTCGCGTTAGCGGGACGGAGTCCTATGGCACGGATTTTATTGGTGGACGATGAAGTGGAGTTGGCCGATTCTCTGGCCCAGCAATTGAGGCGAGAGGGCTACACGGTGGACGTGGCCTACACGGGGGGGCGAGCCTGGGAACTGCTGCAAAAGTCCCCCGCTCTGCCCTACGATCTGCTGGTCTTGGATTGGATGTTGCCGGAGCTCTCCGGGCTTTCCCTCTGTCAGCGGGTGCGGCAGGTGGATGGCACCACTCCTATCCTGTTTCTGACGGCCAAAGATACCCTAGACGACCGGGTGGAAGGGCTGGATGCCGGGGCAGATGATTACTTGGTAAAGCCGTTTGAGCTGCGGGAACTGCTGGCGCGGGTGCGAGCCCTCTTGCGGCGGGCCACCGGCCCTGGAGAAGGGATCCCTCGCCTGCAGGTCGGGGATTTGGAGCTGGATCGGGAGAACCAGGTGGCCTACCGGCAGGGGCGGATGATCCACCTCTCTCAAAAAGAGTTTCGCCTGCTGGAGTACTTCATGACCCATCCCGGCCAGTTGCTCACCCACGACCAGATCTACGAGCAGGTGTGGGCCGGAGAGGATCCCCCCAGCAGCAACGTCTTGGCAGCCCAGGTGCGCCTGCTGCGGCGACGCCTCAGGTTGCCCGGGGCAGCAGAATTGATCCACGCCGTCTACGGCAAGGGCTATCGCTTCGGGCCTGTCGCCGGGGATCCCTAGCAGCCGTCCCACCTGTAGATAAAACCAAGGCTCCCCCGAAAAGAAGGAGCCCTGCCGGGTCTGGGGAGCGCTTTCAGTCAGCAATGCCACCAGGGCGTTCCCCCCTTCAACCCTGGGGAGCCCAGTCGCCGCGCTATCGGCAACTCCCCTCTCCTCCTGTGGGAAAGGGGCTGGGGGTGAGGGCTCACTTGGACTTGAGCTTCTCGGCTTTCTCGATGGCCTCTTCGATGGTGCCCACCAAGTAGAAGGCTTGCTCCGGCAGATCGTCCAGTTCTCCCGACAAAATGCGCTGGAAGCCCTTGATGGTGTCTGCCAGTTTCACGTACTTGCCGGGGGAGCCGGTGAACACCTCCGCCACGAAGAACGGCTGGGACAGGAAACGCTCGATGCGGCGGGCACGGGCCACCACCAGCTTGTCCTCTTCCGACAGCTCGTCCAGCCCCAGGATGGCGATGATATCTTGCAGCTCTTTGTAGCGCTGCAGCGTTTGCTTCACCGCCCGGGCAGTGTTGTAGTGCTCTTCGCCCACAATGTCCGCCTGCAGGATGGTGGAAGAGGAATCCAGGGGATCCACCGCCGGATAGATACCCTTGGCTGCCAAGCTGCGGGACAATACCACCGTCGAGTCGAGGTGGGCAAAGGTGGTTGCTGGGGCCGGATCCGTCAAGTCGTCAGCAGGCACATACACCGCCTGCACCGAGGTGATGGATCCCTGCTTGGTAGAGGTGATGCGCTCTTGCAGGTTGCCCATTTCGGTAGCCAAGGTGGGCTGGTAACCCACCGCCGAGGGCATGCGGCCCAACAGCGCCGACACTTCCGACCCGGCCTGCACAAAGCGGAAGATGTTGTCGATGAACAGCAGCACATCCTGCTTGTTAACGTCGCGGAAGTACTCTGCCATGGTCAGGGCAGTCAGGCCAACCCGCATGCGGGCACCCGGTGGCTCGTTCATCTGGCCATAGACCAGCGCCACTTTGTCCAGCACACCGGATTCTTTCATCTCGTTGTAGAGGTCATTGCCCTCGCGGGTGCGCTCTCCCACGCCCGCAAACACCGATAGGCCAGAGTGCTCCTCAGCGATGTTGTGGATCAGCTCCTGGATGAGCACTGTCTTGCCGACGCCGGCACCGCCAAACAGGCCCACCTTGCCGCCCTTTCTGAAGGGGGCCAACAGGTCGATCACCTTGATGCCGGTTTCAAAGGGCTCTGGCTTGATCGTCAAATCGACAAATGCAGGCGCACTGCGGTGGATGGGGGCAAATTCTTGGGCTTGAACGGGCTCTCCTTGGTCAACCGGCTCTCCCAGCACATTGAAAATGCGCCCCAGGGTGGGCTGCCCGACCGGCACAGTAATCGGAGCGCCCGTATCCACCACCGGCATGCCCCGCACCAGGCCATCGGTCGAAGACATGGCCACTGCACGCACGCGGTTATCCCCCAAAAGCTGCTGCACCTCAAAGGTGACCTTGACCTTCAGGCCGCTTTCGGTTGTGCCCTCCACCTTGAGAGCATTGTAGATTTCGGGCAGCTTGCCGCTGGGAAATTCGGCGTCGATCACAGGCCCGATGACCTGAGTGATGTAGCCAACATTGGTGGCAGTAGCGGTGGCAGTAACCATGATTGAGGTTCAGCTCCTTGTGTGCTCAGTTATCGACTCAGCAATGCCGGGTTGATAAATTAAATCATCATCATCATACAAACAAAGGGATCCCAGTTGCTGCCGCGCTTTTGCCTGTCCAGCCTACGGGGGATCCCCGGCAGGGAGGGCTTTTCTTCGCTACCCTAGAGCTAGGTTAGAGAGGGGGATCGCCAGCGATGAGCCACTACGGAGGCCGTACCGCACAGCTCAGCTCCGTCAGGTTGGGAGGACGGCGTTCCCGCCCGCGTCGGGGCCGGGCCCTACAACTGGGGATCCTCGGCTTTTTGCTGGGGCTGGGGGCGATGGGGGCAGCCTGGTGGTACACCATTGGGCCGCGGCAGACGCTTTCCTTGTATTGGCTGACCAGTGCCGACAACTCCATTTACTATGTGCAGCAAGAGCGCACGGTTCGCGCCTTCGACGCTCAGGAAGCCATCCGCCTGGCTCTGGAGGAGCTGATTGCCGGCCCCCGGGATCCCCACCTCACCACGGCCATTCCCCCCCAGACGCGGGTGTTGGATGTGCGGGTGGAGGGCGACGATATTTTCCTCAACTTCTCCCCCGAATTCACGCAAGGGGGGGGATCCACGGCGATGATGAGCCGGATTGCGCAGGTGCTCTACACGGCCACCAGCCAAAACCCTGGCGCCCGGGTGTGGATCTCGGTGGAAGGCCGTGCCCTAGAAGTGCTGGGGGGCGAGGGGCTGATCCTGGATCAACCCCTGACACGGGCCTCGTTTGTGCCCAGCTTTCAGTTGCCGGCGGAACCGGCAACCCCAAAGGATTCCGCCCCGCTAACGGGGTCGCCAAAGCGTCGCCTAGCGATAACGGCTTCTTGAGACAGAAACCATGAGCTGGTTGCAGCGGGTGGGCAGCAGTTTTCTCCTGACCGGTCAGGTGATTCTGCATCTGATGCGGGGTCGTATCCATCGCCGCAACACCCTGGATCAGCTTTCGGCGGTAGGGCTGGAGTCGCTGCTGATTGTTCTGATTACGGCGGTGGTGATCAGCGGCGTTTTCACCATCCAGTTGGCGCGGGAGTTCATCAACTTTGGCGCTTCCTCCCTAATTGGGGGAGTTTTGGCGATTGCCCTTGCCCGTGAGCTGACGCCGGTGGTGACGGCGGTGATCTTGGCCGGACGGGTGGGATCCGCTTTTGCTGCCGAGCTGGGCACCATGAAGGTCACGGAGCAGATCGACGCTCTGCTGTTGTTGCGCACCGATCCGGTGGATTATCTGGTGATCCCGCGGGTGCTGGCTGCGGGGCTGATGCTGCCGGTGCTCACCATCCTCTCCCTGCTGACGGGGCTGGTGGGGGGGATGGTCATCTGCGCTTCGGCCTACAACATCTCTCCTGCAGTGTTTCTCAACTCGGCGCAAACCCTTCTGACCTCTTGGGATTTGCTCGTCTGTTGTTTTAAGGCGATGGTGTTCGGGTCTTTGATCGCCATTGTCGGCTCCAACTGGGGCCTTTCCACCAGCGGAGGGGCCAAGGGGGTGGGCCGCTCCACCACCGATGCAGTGGTTACGGCGCTGCTGGGCGTGTTTGTCACCAACTTCCTTATTTCTTGGCTGTTGTTTCAGGGGCCGGGGAGCGCCCTCAGCCGCGCGTTGTAGCCACTTCTGCTGTCCCGTTAGCGTTGCGGAGCAATAGGGAGAGAGCATGACTCTAGTCAATAATAAGCTCAACTATACTGAAATAATGTATAATATGTTCAGTACGGATTACTACCAGTTGATCTTTCTGTTTACTTTCGAGTCTGCCAACATGGTAGCCAAAGCAAAGCAGAAAATTGGTAGTAAGACTTGGTAGTAAGACGACACGGAAACTGCGCTTTGGGTATTCTACTCAAAGCTTTGCGGGATACCGCCATTCTGTTTGGAAACAAACAGAATGCTATCGCTGCATAGTTGAACAGTGATGTTCAGCAGTGTTCAGCGTAAATGTATCAGCTAGGATGGGATCCCCTTTCCCTTCAGCGGTGCAGAGCACTTTGCGAGTAGAATTTCAGATTTTCCGACAGTTGCCGCCGGAGCCGCCCCGCTGGCAGTCCTTCTGGCTGGAGACATCCCCTGGCGCCACCATTCTCGATTGCCTCAACCAGATCAAGTGGGAGCAGGATGGCAGCTTGGCCTTCCGCAAAAACTGCCGCAACACCATCTGTGGCAGTTGCGCCATGCGCATCAACGGTAGGGCAGCCTTGGCTTGTGGCCGACATGTGGGCGAAGAGCTGGATCCCCGCAGCCCCCAGCCGCAGCCTATTCGCATCGGCCCTCTGGGAAACCTGCCCGTTCTGCGGGATC
Organism: Thermostichus sp. MS-CIW-25; assembly: GCF_054060015.1. Classification (NCBI taxonomy): domain Bacteria; kingdom Bacillati; phylum Cyanobacteriota; class Cyanophyceae; order Thermostichales; family Thermostichaceae; genus Thermostichus; species Thermostichus sp. MS-CIW-25. The sequence goes on along the minus strand of NZ_JBSSCS010000013.1, from coordinate 5,527 downwards.
TGGTGGTGGATATGCAGCCCTTCTGGAACGATCTCAGCCGGGTGGATCCCTTTGTCAGCACGGCGGGGCGACGCATCCCGGAGCGAGAGTTTTTACAGCTGCCTGCCGAACGGGAGCATCTCAACGCTGCCGGTGGCTGTATTCTCTGCGGAGCCTGCTATTCCGATTGCAATGCCAAAGAGGTGAACCCAGAGTTTGTCGGCCCCCATGCTCTGGCCAGAGCCAACCGCCTCGTCCAAGACAGCCGCGACAGCCAACGGGAACAACGCCTGCAGGCTCTGGATAGCTTGGCTGGTGTCTGGGGCTGTACCCGCTGCTGGAACTGCAACAGCGTCTGCCCGATGGGCGTGGCACCTCTGGATCAAATCACCGAACTCAAACAGGGGATCCTCTCCCGCCATGCAGACAAGACCGCTGCTCTGCCCACCGACCGTTCCCGCCAGCACGCTGTTCGCGCTATTCGGACGGAGTCCTTGCCCATAGCCATCCGCCACCGCAAGACTCTGGTGCAACTGGTGCGCTCCGGTGGTTGGATAGATGAGCGCCGCTTTGCCCTGCAGGTGGTGGGCCGGGATCCCAAAGGGCTGCTCAGCTTGGTGCCTTTGGGTCTGCGCCTGTTGGCCAGGGGCAAATTTCCCTTTCGCTTCCAGCCCTCTGCAGGGGCGGCGACGGTACGGCGGCTTATCGACACAGTTAGGCAGGAAGGAAGGGATCCCCTCTAGGCTCCAGTTTTGAGGTTGTCTTGGCCGGAAATCAATCTGGCACTCAAAATCCGATCCCCCACTTTGATGTGGCGCAGCACCTCCGTTCCCTCTGTAACGTACCCGAACACGGCATAGCGGCCATCCATCAGGTTGAGCCCAGCGGGGGTGAGATCCGGTTCGGCCATGAAGATGAAAAACTGGGAAGAAGCGCTGTTGGGATCGTCGGGATAGCGGGCCATGGCCACCGTCCCTTCGGCAGAAAAAGGCAAGGCCGGCTCCACATCCCACAGGCCCATCTGATCAAAAGTTTGGCCGTAGCGGGGCATCACCTCGCCTTTGGCGCGAATCTCCATGGGGATGGTGCGAACCTTGCCCGTGGCCGGATCCACATAGCCATCGGCAGGGCCAGGGGGATCCCCGGCCTGCGCCAGGAAGAAGGTCTCCACCCGGTCAAAGGTCAGGCCATCGTAGAAGCCCCGCTGCACCAGGTCGGCAAAGTTGCCGGCAGTGATGGGGGCGCTGTAGCCATCTAAGGTGATCACCATGCGCCCAGCGGTGGTGTTTAGCTCCACCTCTGCCCGCCCCAAGAGCTGAGGTTTGTCGGCATACTCAGCAGGCACTGTGTAGGGGAAAGCCCCCACCCAGTTGTTTTCGAGGGATCCCAACTCGTCCACTAGACGGTCGTAGGCAGCGCGGGCCTCTTCTTTACCCTTGGATTTGCGCTCGCTGGCTTGGCCGATCACCCGCAACTGCTCCCGCAGCGCAGCCATCTGTTCAGAGGCTGGGGTCACCCGATCCGGAGGCAAGCCGGCCAGCAGGGAATCTCCATAGCGATCCAAGAGGTGCTCTACCTGGCGCACATCTCCCCGCACCGCTGACCAGCGGTTGTACTTCAGGTCGGTGTCGATTTTGGAGATGGCCTCATCAATTTCCAGCAGCTTCGTTTCCTGAATAGGCAACGCCCGCCGCAAGAGGGTACGGGGATCCGTGATGGCATCCCCTTGGGGCAGAGCCAAGGCCGGGATCCCCCAGAGCGCCACCCCGCAGAGCAGAGCAGCTACGTAGAGGCCAATCCGGCAAAGGGATCCCCATTGCCAAAATCCTTGGGCACGCTGCGTCATGGTTCCTACCGACTGCAAAACCACTCCTGTCTCAGCCTGACATCCCACCGTCACAGGCGGCAAGCGCTGTCAGACCTCGATAGACTGTCAAACCTCGATAGATATCTCCACGACTGGCTCACTCCACCTGGGGGAAAGCCGTCATCGCTACACGACGCTTTTGCGACCGCAATAGCGGGACCAACTTCTCCAAGGGCATGGCTACACGGCTCTCCTACCTAGGAACGGCGACCTCGAAACGGATGACCCCGGCTGAGCCAGAACTGCCTCCCCCCACATTCACCACCACCACACCGTTGGGGTTGCTGATGCCCCCACAAGCAGGCGGCACGGCCCCACCCGGCGGAATGAAGGCCCCCCTATCCCCATCTTGGGCGTCGCTGAGGGCCACAGGGGATCCCCCTGTGCTCACCGACAGGCTGCCCGGCACGTACCGCAAACCCGCTGCCAAGGGGTCGCACACCACAAAGGTGGAAGCGGGCGAGTCCAGCAGGAAGTAGATGGCAAACTGCACCCGCGCTCCTGGGCGCACCGGCAGGTTGATGGCCCCCTGCAGGAAGGTGCTGGCTCCGCCTGGCCAGGGGAGCTCTGGGTTGTCGTTGGGGTCGGTGGGCTCGTCGAAGAATTCGGGAATGGAGAGGCCATTGAGGGCGCTGATCCGCTTGACCAGTCGGATCCCTTCGCCTGGGGGAGGTGCTGGGCTGGGGGTCGGGGTTGTACCTGGGCTCGGCGTCGGTGTTGGAGTGGGTGTTGGCGTCGGCGTTGGTGTTGGTGTTGGTGTTGGCGTCGGTGTTGGGGTGGGGGTGGGCGGAGCTTGCTCCTCATATGCTCCTACATCACACCGAACTCCAGCAGGTCGGGAAAAACCCCGCTGATCCTGGTTGACAGGGCTACTGTTCAGGTCGGTACACTGCCCGGCTGGCACAGCGTCGATGGCTACACTGCCTGCCAGAAGGGCATGGGTCTGGGTCGGCCCACCATTGTTGACCAGTGGCCCAAGGTTCAAAGCTGCTGAGGTCACAGCCGTAAGTCCTGGGCAGCTTCCATCGGTGTCGAGATTCGCCCCGCTGGGGGTGAGAGTGCCAGCGTTGGAACAATTACCTCCGCTTGTACTGTTTGCTACGATTGAGTTTCTGAGGTTGGCTGTGGCGTCGTTGAAAATACCTCCACCTTTTGAAGCTGAGTTCGATGCAATTGTTACAAAGCTTAGACTGCTGGTGCCGAGATTGTAAATGCCACCGCCTTTTGTGCCAGCACTATTTCCTGATAGGGTGCTGTTGGTAATGTTTACTGTACTGCTGCTGGAAACATAGATGCCTCCCCCCTCCTGGCCGACATTGTTGAAGGAGATCTCGCTTGCGTTGAGGGTCACCTTGCCGCCATTGCCGTTGTAAATGCCGCCCCCCTTTTCACTAACGTTATTGCCGGAGATCCCTGTTTTGCTGATGTTTGTCGTGCCTAAATTGTAGATGCCGCCCCCTTCCTTGCCAGCACCATTGTTGACAATGCCGGCGTTGGTAACCGTTACCGTGCCGCCGCTGCCGTTGTAGATGCCGCCTCCCTCCTGGCCGGCACCATTGTCGGAAATGCCCGCTGCGTCAATGGTTACTGTGCCCAGGTTGTAGATACCGCCCCCTTTCTCACCAACACCATTCTTGGAAATGCCAGTGTTGGTAATTGTTACCTTGCCGCCGCTGCCGTTGTAGATGCCACCTCCCTCCTGGTCGGCACCGTTGTCGGAAATGCCCGCTGCGTCAATGGTTACTGTGCCCAAGTTGTAGATGCCGCCCCCTTTCTCACCAACACCATTCTTGGAAATGCCAGTGTTGGTAATTGTTGCCTTGCCGCCGCTGCCGTTGTAGATGCCGCCCCCTTCCTTGCCAGCACCATTGTTGGCAATGTCGGCGTTGGTAACCGTTATCGTGCCGCCGCTGCCGTTGTAGATGCCGCCCCCTTCCTTGCCAGCACCATTGTTGGCAATGTCGGCGTTGGTAACCGTTATCGTGCCGCCGCTGCCGTTGTAGATGCCGCCCCCTTTGTCACCAACGCCATTGTTGGAAATTCCAGTTTCGCTGATGGTTGCCGTGCCCAGGTTATAGATGCCGCCCCCTTCCTTGCCGGCACCATTGTTGGTAATGCCGGCGTTGGTAACGTTTACCTTACCGCCGCTGCCGTTGTGGATGCCACCCCCTTGCTGGTTAGCACTGTTCCCCGAGATATCGGCTTTGTTGATAGTTACTGTGCCCAGGTTGTGGATGCCGCCCCCGAAAGAAAAAGCCCCATTACTGGAGATCTGAACCTCGGAGACTGCAAGCTGACTGCCGACCTCCACAAAAACACCGCCACCGGCAGTATCTGGAAAATTGGCTCCATCCGCACAGCCGCCTTTGATCGCTACACTTTGTAGATTGAGCTTGCCTCCGCTGCTGACATGGAAAATCCGAAACTCGCCTTTGGCTGCACTACCATTTAGATCGCACTTTACCGAAGTATCTCGCTGGATCGTCGCCCCGTTGCCTTGAATGGTGATGGTGCTGGTAATGTCCAAATCGTCGTTGTCCGCTCCAGAGTCGGTTTGGTGTCCCAGCCCATCGTCGTCTTTCGACAAGGTGTAGGTCGTCGCTGCCGACAGCACAATCGTGTCTGCACCTGAGCCCGCAGGACACTCATTCACTGCTGAATCGGTGTTTGCAGCTATCACGGCCTCCCGCAGAGAGCAGAAGCCATCAGTGGCTATAGCATCGCTTGGGGTGGTGACGGTGATCGTAGTCTGTGCCGGCGAAGGCAACTGCAAACCTGCTGCTGCTATACTCGCCAACAAAGGCAATACGAACCTAGAGCTGTATTTGCCCACACCTTGCCTCTCTGTCAATCAAGATGGCCCAGTAAGAGGATCTCCCCCTGCTCACCTGCGGCAACAAGCCATAGACAGGGAGAGGGGCTTGGCAATCGGCTAACCTCGAAGACCTCCTCTCCCTAAATCTACCGCTGGCTGCAGTGGATTTCCCATTCCACTCTTTCCACTCTCATTTCCCTTCTGCCAGCCGATAAGGCATGGCTACACCTTGGGATGAGAGGCTGCTCCCGGTTGAGGGGCAAGGTGTGGAATGGGCTTCACCTAGGAACGGTGACCTCGAAGCGGATGACCCCGGCTGAGCCAGAACTGCCTCCCCCCACGTTCACCACCACCACGCCGTTGGGGTTGCTGATGCCCCCACAAGCAGGAGGCACAGCCCCACCCGGCGGAATGAAGGATCCCCCTCCCCCTGTGCTCACCGACAGGCTGCCCGGCACATACTGCAAGCCAGGCGCCAGGGGATCGCACACCACAAAGGTGGAAGCGGGCGAGTCCAGCAGGAAGTAAATGGCAAACTGCACCCGCGCTCCTGGGCGCACCGGCAGGTTGATGGCCCCCTGCAGGAAGGTGCTGGCTCCGCCTGGCCAAGGGATCCCTGGGTTGTCGTTGGGGTCGGTGGGCTCGTCGAAGAATTCGGGGATAGGAGTTCCGTTGAGAGCGGTAATCCGCTTGACCAGTCGGATCCCTTCGCCTGGGGGTGCTGGGCTGGGGGTCGGGGTTGTACCTGGGCTCGGTGTTGGCGTCGGTGTTGGTGTTGGCGTCGGTGTTGGTGTTGGCGTCGGTGTTGGTGTTGGCGTCGGTGTTGGTGTTGGCGTCGGTGTTGGTGTTGGCGTCGGTGTTGGTGT